>SKSL01000211.1 GCA_007123015.1 Natronohydrobacter sp.
GCAAAGGCCACTGGCCTGCCCGCGCTGGCTGATGATTCCGGCCTCGACGTCACTGCTCTGAACGGCGCCCCCGGTGTCTACACAGCCGATTGGGCCGAGACCCCGACAGGGCGCGATTTCGTCATGGCAATGGAAACCACCCATGCCAAACTGATCGCGGCCAAGGCCCCCCCGCCCTGGCAGGCCCGGTTTTGCTGTACGCTCGTCCTCGCCTGGCCCGATGGCCATGACGAAGTGTTCGAAGGCCATGTCACGGGCCAGCTTGTCTGGCCCCGTCGCGGACAGGATGGCCATGGCTACGACCCTATGTTCCAGCCGGATGGCGAAACCCACACCTTCGCCGAAATGACTCATACCGAGAAAAACGCCCGCTCTCATCGCGGCGCCGCGATCGCAGCGCTTCTGAAAGGGTGCTTTCAATGACCCTATTTTCTTGCTGCAAATACTCAAGAAACATCCGCCCGACAGCACCTGCGGCGGCATGATGCAGGACTGGCAAAATGGCGGCTTCGGCCTGTATATTCATTGGCCGTTCTGTCAGTCGAAATGCCCGTATTGCGATTTCAATTCCCATGTCAGCGACAGCATCGACCAAAAAGCCTGGGAAGTAGCCTATCTTTCTGAAATCGACCGCATCGCGGCCCAGACTGAAAACCGCCTGCTGAAAACTGTCTTTTTCGGCGGTGGCACCCCATCGCTGATGCACCCCGACCTTGTCGCCGCCCTGATCACGCGCATCAAGTCCCGCTGGACCCCCGCCAATGATCTGGAAATCACGCTCGAAGCCAATCCCGGTAGCGTCGAAGCCGCCCGCTTCCGCGCTTTTGCAGAGGCCGGTGTCAATCGCATCTCCATGGGGATCCAGGCGCTCAATGATTCGGACCTCAAACGTCTCGGCCGCCTGCACAGCGCGCAAGACGCCCGCCGCGCCTTCGGCATCGCACGCGACAGTTTTGCCCGCGTCAGCTTCGATCTGATCTACGCGCGCCAGCATCAAAGCCTTGATGACTGGACCCGAGAGTTGCGCGAAGCCCTGTCCATGGCTGTCGATCACCTGTCACTCTACCAGCTAACCATCGAACAGGGCACGGCCTTCGGCGCGCGTCACGCAGCAGGCGGCCTGAAGGGTCTGCCGGATGATGAAATCGCCGCCGATATGTATCTGCGCACGCAAGAGATCTGCACCGCCGCCGGGATGCCCGCCTATGAAGTCTCGAACCACGCGCGCGCGGATGCGCAATCACGTCACAACCTTATCTATTGGCGTTATGGCGATTATGCCGGAATCGGTCCCGGCGCGCATGGCCGCCTGACCTTGAACGGCACGCGCTATGCCACATCGACGCCCCTGATGCCGCAGACATGGCTGACACAAGTCAAGACGCATGGTCATGGCGAAGCCACACGCGACGCCATCCCTGATGATGAGCAAGCTCTCGAATATCTCATGATGGCACTGCGCTTGCGCGAAGGAGTCGACATGCAGCGTTATCAACAGCTTGCGCAAAATCCGCTACCCGAGATGCAGATCGCAGAACTGATCCGGCAAGGGTTGCTCGCGCGCAGCGAAACGCACCTCCAGGCCACCGACAAGGGACGCCCTGTTCTGAACGCCCTGATCCGCGCGCTCATGCTTTGACAGGATTTCCCAGCACTTTGCACAGCATGTCGAGCTGCTCCATCGACCGGTATTCAACAGTGATCTGGCCCTTGCCCCCACCGTCATAATCAATCACGACTTTCAGCCCCAGCGCCGCCGACAGATCATTCTCCAACGCGCGCGTATCGGCATCCTTCTCATAAGTCTTTGACTTAACAGGTTTTTTCTTATCAGTGCCGGTTTTGGTCAGTGTCTCGGTCTGACGCACTGACAGGCCTTCCAGCACCACTTTGCGCGCCAGCATCGACGGATCATCCGACGTGATCAGCGCCCGCGCATGGCCCGCGCTCAGTTTCCCTTCCCGCAGCAGCCCCTGCACATCCTCGGGCAGCGTGAGCAATCGCATCAGATTGGCGATATGGGATCGGCTCTTGCCCATCGCCTCGGCCAGTTTCTCTTGGGTGTGCCCGAAGCGCTCGATCAATGCACGATAGCCCATCGCTTCTTCGACCGGGTTCAAATCGGCGCGCTGGATATTCTCGATGATCGCGATTTCCAGCACTTCCGTATCGCTGAACTCGCGAATGATCACTGGTACATCATGCACCTGCGCCCGCTGCGCTGCGCGCCATCGCCGCTCACCGGCGACAATCTCGAACTGGTCGCCCTTGGCACGCACGATCAGCGGTTGGATCACCCCCTTCTCGCGGATCGACGCCGCCAATTCTGCAAGGGCCGTATCGTCAAAATGCCGCCGCGGCTGGTCAGGGTTTGGCACCAGTTTTTCCACTGGCAAGCGTTGATCGCGCAGACGGTTTTCCGGCGTCGTCTCGGGGTCTACAGCGACTTCTGCCATCAATGCCGATAATCCACGCCCCAATCCACGGCGTTCTGCCTTACGCTCCATCAGGATTCGGTCCCTTCTATTTGTAACTTCCTATGTTTGACCAGCAGTTCAACAGCAAGATCGCGATAGGCAATCGCCCCTTTTGAAGCCGGATCATATGTCAACACCGGCACAGCGTAGGACGGCGCTTCGCTCAATCGAACATTGCGCGGGATCATCGTCGTGAACACCAATTCCCCAAGATTGCCACGCGCATCCGCTTCGACCTGCTGTGCAAGGTTATTTCTGCGATCATACATAGTCAGCAAAATCCCCTCGATCCGCAGCGCCGGATTAGCCGTCTCGCGCAATTCGCGAACGGTCAGCATCAGTTGCGACAGGCCCTCCAGCGCAAAGAACTCGCTCTGCAAAGGAACCAGAACTGACTGCGCCGCAACCATGGCGTTCAGGGTCAACAAGTTCAGCGATGGTGGGCAATCAATCAGGATGTAATCAAATCGCGCATCCTGTAAGTGTCGCTGCTGTAGCGCATCTTGCAACAAAAAGCTCCGCCGTGTGCGTGACATCAATTCTATATCTGCGGAGGATAGATCTGTTGTCGCTGGAACAACCCACAATCCTGATTTCTCGATCTCGACCATGGTCTTCGTGATCGGCACATCCCCAAACAACAGATCATAGGTCGTGTATTTCCGCTGGCCCAGCTCCAGTCCAAGCCCGGTCGAGGCGTTGCCCTGCGGATCGAGATCAACAAGCAGTGTCTTTTGTCCAGCCTCAGACAAGGCAGCGGCGAGGTTGATCGCCGTGGTGGTCTTGCCAACACCGCCTTTCTGATTCGCTATAGCGATGATTCGGGGTCTTGCGCGATCAACCACGGCAAAGTTCCTTTATTATCAGTATCCGCGCCAGAGTGTCCGTCTGGCTTTTCACGAGTTTAACATCAAACTGCCATTCGC
>SKSL01000067.1 GCA_007123015.1 Natronohydrobacter sp.
ATCTTATGCGCGCGCCCCTTGCCCAGCCGGGCGAAATAATCACCCAGCTTCTCGGCCAGTTTTTCATGTGCCATCTTGCAGCCCTCCGCTATGTGGCAGATGCAGCATCATATCACAGCGCGACAATTTCATGACACCTTGACCTGTGTTTGCTCTGGCGCGTCCTCTTCTTCCATCTGCAACAGACGCTCGATTTCCGCTTCTGCGCGATCCTCGGGGCGGAATACCTGCTGCGCAGCGTCCAGAAGCGCGTGGCTTGCCTCCAGCGCATAGCCGGAATCGTTCAGGAAAGACGTTGCATGCGCCGCTGTCAGCCGCCGGGTCTGCAGCAGACCGTGCAACTCTGCGGAAAGGGCGTCCTGCGCGCGGTCCACAGCGCGGCGCTCGGCCTCGAATTCAAGCGACGAACGCGCGTCCGGATCCGCGCGGTCCAACTGTTCAATCTCGAGCAGAATCTGTGCAATCCATAGCCGCAACTCATCATAAAGCACTGTCACCGCGCCTTGCGGCAGGCTTGTGAACCGCGTGACATTGGCCCGCATATGCTTGACGGCCTTCACTGCCCGCACCAGCGCGCCCGAGGCCGCGCGCAACTCCTCCAGCCGCGTCCGGTCGGCAGCGGGCAAGGATTGCGCGGCCTGATCGGCGCAGAATTCCACGATGGCCGCATGCAGGCTTTTCACCCGGTCCTCATAGACGCGCTCATAGTCCAGCTTGATCGGCTCGCGCGCCCGCGACACGGTCAGCGCCAGATCGCGCGAGGCCACCAGATCCTCCATCCGAAGATTCAGCCCTGTGCCGATAAGGGCTGTGGCATGGCGCTGCAATCGCGCGACTTCTTGCTGCAAAGCCGTCAGGATCGTGACCGGGAAAGTCCCCAGATCGCCGACAATATAGCGCGGCTTGCTGGCCGAGGGGGCCGGCGGCGATATACGCCGCTCAAGCCAGACAACAAGTCGGCCCCGCATCGGCACCATCAGCGCCAGCCCCAGCAGGTTGAACAATGTATGAAACAGCGCCAGCCGCAGCATCGCATCATCGGGCGCAAGGCCCAGTGCATTGGCCAGCCAATCGACCGTGATCCGCAAGGGGATGATCAGCAGCAGCGCAGTGACGCCCGTGACCATGTTGAACACCAGATGCCCCAGCGCCAGACGCTTGCCCTGAAAATTGGCCGTCGCGGCCCCGATCAGCGCCGTGACTGTCGTGCCGACATTCGCCCCGATGGCCACGGCCAACGCATTGTCATAGCTGATCTGGCCCGCCCCGAGGGCTGCGATGACCAGAAGCATCGTCGCATGGCTTGATTGCATGACAACTGTGGCGACAGCACCGACAAGCGTATAGACCAGCAGACCTGCAACGCCGCCCAGCGCTAGCCGCGTCAGATCGAATTGCGCGCTGAAAGCGTCGAACCCATCCTTGATGAAGGCGATGCCCAGAAAGATCAGCCCGATCCCCACCAGCACGCGCCCCGCCCCCTTGGCCGCATCCTGTCGCTGAAACACCAGCAGCACGCCGATCACCAAAAGCGGCAAGGCATAGGCGGCGATATCGACTTGCAATCCGATCCCGGCGATCAACCAGGCCCCAGTCGTGGTGCCCAGATTGGCCCCGAAGATGATCCCCAGCCCGGCCTGCAGACTGATCAGCCCGGCGCTCAGGAAAGAAATCGAGATCACGCTCACCAGCGAGCTGGATTGCGAGACCGAAGTCGCCACGGCCCCGAAGCTGATGGCTTTGCCGAAACTGCCGGTCATACGCGCAAGCAGCCGCTCCAGCAGCCCGCCGCTCAGCGCCTTGAACCCGTCTTCCAGCATCAGCATGCCCAGAAGGAACAGCGCCACGCCCGCCGCCAGGCGTTGAAAATCAGGGCTCAGCGCCATGGCCAGCACCAATACGCCAAGGGTCAGGCCGAGCTGTAGATGCGGGATTCGAAGGGTCATGCTGTGTCTCTTGCTTGGGGACAGAATATCAGCCCGTGCGCGCCCGTCCATGCCCGATTGGCGCTTGAACCGCAGCACCGAAAGGCCAACTATGGTGTGTCATCCGAAAGGCCCGATCATGCCGCATAACAACCTGAACCTGCCGACAGAACGCCCCGAGGTGCTGACCCGCGAGAAGCTCGAAGGCGGCAAGCGCTTTCAGATGGCCAGCCCCTTCCAGCCCGCAGGCGACCAGCCCACTGCGATCAAGGAGCTTGTCGAAGGCGTCGTGTCGGGCGAACAAAATCAGGTACTTCTGGGCGCGACCGGCACAGGCAAGACCTACACCATGGCCAAGGTGATCGAGCATACCCAGCGCCCCGCGATCATCCTTGCGCCCAACAAGACGCTGGCCGCGCAGCTTTACGGTGAGTTCAAAGGCTTCTTTCCTGATAACGCAGTCGAGTATTTCGTCAGCTACTACGACTATTACCAGCCCGAAGCCTATGTGCCGCGCTCGGACACCTATATCGAGAAGGAATCCCAGATCAACGAACAGATCGACCGAATGCGCCATTCGGCGACACGGGCGCTGCTGGAACGCGATGACGTGATCATCGTGGCCTCGGTGTCCTGCATCTATGGTATCGGCTCGGTCGAGACCTATTCGGCCATGACGCAGGATTTCGTCAGCGGCGAAAGCTATGATCAGCGGCAGGTGCTGGCCGATCTGGTGGCGCAGCAATACCGCCGCAATGACGCCGCCTTCCAGCGCGGCAGCTTCCGCGTGCGCGGCGATGTGGTCGAGCTATGGCCTGCGCATCTGGAGGACCGCGCCTGGAAGCTGTCCTTCTTCGGCAATGAGCTGGAAGGGATCACAGAGTTTGATCCGCTGACCGGGGCCAAGACGGATAAATTCGAGAAAATCCGCGTCTATGCCAACAGCCATTATGTGACGCCGCGTCCGACCATGCAGCAGGCGGTCAAGGGTATCAAATGGGAATTGGAGCAGCGGCTGGAGCAGTTGATCAATGACGGTAAATTGCTGGAAGCCCAGCGGCTGGAACAGCGCACCAAGTTCGATCTGGAAATGCTGGAAGCGACAGGTGTATGCAACGGGATCGAGAATTATTCCCGCTACCTGACCGGGCGCGCACCGGGCGAACCGCCGCCCACATTGTTCGAATTCATCCCCGACAACGCGATTGTCTTTGCCGATGAAAGCCATGTTTCGGTCCCCCAGATCGGCGGCATGTATCGCGGCGACTATCGGCGCAAGTTCACGCTGGCCGAACATGGGTTCCGCCTGCCCTCCTGCATGGACAACCGCCCGCTGAAATTCGAGGAATGGGACGCCATGCGCCCGCAATCGGTCTTTGTCTCGGCCACGCCCGCCGGGTGGGAGTTGGAGCAAACGGGCGGCGTCTTCACTGAACAGGTGATCCGCCCCACGG
>SKSL01000075.1 GCA_007123015.1 Natronohydrobacter sp.
AGATCAAAGGTGACAAGGCCGGGCTTGTGATCGGAAAGGAACCGAACAAGCATGAAGCCAAGGGCGTGTTGCGCGTGACCGACCCTGACCTCAGCGCGGACCTTTTCGCCAAAGTGGATCAGGCAGACCTGAAAGGAGCGTATGGCAGCTTCGATTTCGACCCCAAGACCGGCATGTGGACCTATACGCTGAAGGAAGACCTCGATATCCTTGGCATTCTGCCACCCAAGGCCAGAGGCGCGGACAGCCTGACAGTCACCAGCCTTGACGGCACCGCCAGTGAAACGATCACAGTGACGATCCGCAGCACTGGTGCCGAGAGCGTCATTTCGGGCAGTCCGGATGCAGATCATCTGGTCGGGACAGCCACAGACGAGGTGCTGCAGGGCGGCAGCGGCAATGACACGCTGATCGGGGGCGGTGGGTCGGACTGGCTGATGGGTGGGCCGGGCGATGACATCCTCTATGGGGATGCGCTGCATGCTGCGATGTTCCCGGGCACTGCGCAGCAGGTCTATCGGATCTATCAGGCCACGCTCGACCGCATGCCGGATGTGGCCGGGCATCTGGGCTGGACCATGGACCTGGCCGGGGGGCAGACCATTGCGCTGGACGTGGCGCAGGCCTTTGTCGGCAGCCGCGAATTCCAGAACGTCTATGGCGCGCTCGATGACAGCGCTTTTGTCGAGACGCTTTATCAGAATGTGCTGGGACGGGCGGCGGATGCGGGGGGGCTGGCCGGCTGGACAGCGCAGCTCGCCGCCGGGGCCGCCCGCGGCGAGGTCGTGCTCGGCTTCTCGGACAGCCGCGAATTCATCGAGAGCACCCTGGCCGCGGCCACCAGCTTCGCGCGTGCCACTGATCCGGCAGGCTGGTCGGGCGATATCTACCGGCTCTATCAGGCCACGCTGGGCCGCGCGCCGGATCTGGACGGCTTCATGGGCTGGAGCGCCGCGCTCAGCACAGGCACGCCCTTCACGACCGCTGTGAACGGCTTCGTCGGCAGTCGTGAATTCCAGAACATCTATGGCGATCTCGACGACAGCGCTTTTGTCGAATTGCTGTATCAGAATGTGCTGGGACGGCCAGCCGATGCTGCGGGCCTGGCGGGCTGGACAGACCAGATGGCCAGCGACACGCTGCGCGCGGATGTGGTGCAGGGCTTTTCCAACAGCCGCGAATTCGTGACCGCGACAGCGCCAGAGGTGAAGGCCTGGATCCGGGCGCAGGGTGTGGATGATGTACTTGATGGCGGGCCGGGGGAAAATATCCTCTGGGGTGGCATGCTGGCCGATGAGTTCCGCTTCACCGCCTCGGATCAGGGCACGCATCGGGTGATGGATCTGGAACCCTGGGACTACCTGCGCTTTCAGGGCTTCGGCTATGGCAGCCTCGCCGATCTGCAACCGCATCTGGAACAGGACGGGAGTGATGTGGTTTTCGCCGATCAGGGCACCAAACTGCGCCTGATGGACACCCAGCTCGCGCAGCTCGATGCGGATATGTTCATCTTCGCGTGACGCTACGGTTTAGCGGCGCAAGCGTGCCGCTGGCGCAGCGCTTTGCGTGCTCGGGGTGGTTCCAGCAGTTGGATGCGAGAGTTATATGAAGGGAGCAGCGTGATAGGAATCGCCGCTTTGCGGGACTAAACCGCCGTTTCACTGCATCTTTTGCGCGGAATCAAGGCCGTAGGCCGCCGCGCATCGTCAAGCCGAAGGCATGCCCTTGGAATGACGCCGCACCCACGGGCACGGCGCTGCGCGGCTTAACCCACGCGATCCACTGACGGCAGTGGGCTCAACCCTGCCGCTCACCCCTTCGCGCCCCCCGTCGCCTCTGTCACCCCCTGCGCTGCCTGCCGCACCAGCGCGCCCAGTTCCTCGGCCCGGTCCAGCGACAGCCGGAATAAGGGGCCCGAAATCGACAGCCCGGCCAGCGCGCGCAACTCACTCCGAGTGTTCTGCCAAGGTAAGAAAGATGATCACTCAGCCGCTTGCGGGGTTTCTGCTTCGATTTCCGCTGCCTTGCGCTCGACTTGCTCGACGATATGCTCGATCATCTGGTCATTGCTCAGCTTGTGACTTTGCTTGCCTGCAAGATAGACCATTCCACTGCCTGCTCCACCACCTGTGAAGCCGACATCGGTCATCAGCGCCTCGCCCGGGCCATTCACCACGCAGCCGATGATCGACAGACTCATCGGGGTCTTGATATGGGCCAGCCGTTCTTCGAGGATGCCCACAGTCTTGATCACGTCAAACCCCTGCCGCGCGCATGACGGACAGGAGATGATGTTCACGCCGCGATGGCGCAGGCCAAGAGATTTGAGGATCTCATAGCCGATTTTGACTTCCTCGACCGGATCAGCGGAAAGCGAAACGCGGATCGTGTCACCAATGCCCATCCACAGAAGATTGCCCAGACCAATGGCGGATTTCACAGTCCCCGAGATCATGCCGCCGGCTTCGGTGATGCCCAAATGAATAGGCGCATCCGTTGCTTCAGCGAGCCCCATATATGCGGCAGAGGCCAAAAACACATCAGACGCTTTAACGCTGATCTTGAATTCATGGAAATCATTATCCTGCAGGATACGGATATGATCGAGCCCCGACTCGATCATCGCATCAGGGCAAGGTTCGCCATATTTCTCGAGCAGGTGACGTTCCAGCGATCCGGCGTTCACCCCGATCCGGATCGAGCAGCCATGATCGCGGGCGGCCTTGATCACTTCACGCACGCGCGCTGCATCGCCGATATTGCCGGGGTTGATGCGCAGACAGGCGGCACCGGCCTCGGCGGCCTCGATCGCGCGCTTGTAGTGAAAATGAATGTCGGCCACCAGCGGAACCGGGCTTTCGCGCACCACCTCGCGAAGAGCGCGGCTGGCATCCGTATCGGGAACTGACACGCGGATGATATCCGCCCCGGCCTCTGCACAAGCGAGCACCTGATCGATCGTCGCCTTGGCGTCACCCGAATCGGTGTTGGTCATCGTCTGCACCGAGATCGGTGCTCCCCCCCCGACAGGAACCGACCCGACCATGATCTGGCGCGACTTGCGCCGGTCAATATTGCGCCAAGGGCGAATGTGGTTGTGGTCCATGTCTGCAATACCTGTTCGAACTGTCAGATATAACTTACGCCAAACTGCGCAGCGCAGCAATGGTAAGCCCGTTTCCGCGAAGAAAATTGAAGGGCTGCCTAGATAGGGGAAGCTGTATGGAACCGTACACAGACCGGCACCCGCTTCAGACCGGGCACCGGTCAATTCGGTGAAAGGCTTGTGTCTGGTGCCTATTCTCCGGCCTGCGCGACCGCAATAACATCGCGCAGAGCTGTGTTTTCGTCGAGATCAGCCAGCTCAAACCGTTCTTTAACAGCTTCAGGCGAGAGCGCAATCTGGTCAACGACTTGCGCGCCAGGCGCTGTCGGGCCAAAGGCTTCTCCGTTCACAAGCATGTAGACTGAGCCAGAATTTCCTGCGCGAAGTGTCGCCGGAGACTCGGCTTGCGGCACAGTATAACGCTCGCCCGCATCAAGGATCTTTTCGAACAGGGTGGTGCCATCAGCTGCACGAACGCGCACCCAGCTTGGCTGAACCGCGACGATCTCGACAAGCGGCGGGCCGTCCTGCGTGACACGGACGGCATCTGCCTGGGCAAATTGATCTGCGGCTTCGGCCAAGGCGTCTTCTATTGAAGCGCTAAGCGTGCTCGCGGGCAGATCGGGTTCAGCCGCATTCGGAACGATTGCAGCAATTGGTCCGTCTCGGGACACGACGACAGGCGTGTCCAGTGCTTCCGGGCGATAGTCGCGCACAATGCCTTGCGCTGCTGTCTGAGTCTTCGGCGCATCATTCGGGATACGCAGAACTGGCTCTTCGACAACGCTCATGCGCGGCGCTGCTCCGGACATGACCGGGTCGAGATCGGCCAGAACCTGTGGTGGTTGATCTGCCGGGGCCAGATTCACGCGCTGCAATTCGCGCAACACTGTCCATCCGCCAAATGCGACCCCGACCACAAGAAAGGTCATTATGGCAACCGAGCCGATCGCAACCGGGTCGAGACGCTGCCAGAACGGATCAGGCTTCGCAGCAAGACTGGTACGCGCAAGCAAGCCCTGCGAAAAATCGCGAGCCATCTGTGGCTGCGCCTTGGGTACCGTGTTGGAATTGCCCAGCTTAAGGTCTGGCGAAACAGCAAACCCTGTTTCAGAACAGAATTTTGCATAGGACCAATCGGGGTCCATTCCAAGATAGCGCGCGTAAGACCGCACATAGCCTGCCACGAAACTTGCCGCTTCAAAGGCCGAAAGGTCACCCGCTTCGATCGCGGCGATATAAGTCGCACGTATATGGAGTTCGCGTTGCACGTCCAGAAGCGACTTGCCCATGGTCGCCCGCTCGCCGCGCATGAGATCCCCAAGGCATACTTCGAAATCGTCAAAACCCTGTATCGTGACGTCGCTTGTCTGCGCGTCATCTGATCTGGGCTTATTGCCAAACCACTTCATCGCCCGCCCCTTACCGCATTTTTGTGTCACTGCATCTGACTGATACACGCCCTGAATTCTTCGATCAGTGACGTGATTTCAGTATAGAGAATTCGAGCGCGATTTGAAGCGTTATCGAAGATCAGGCCGAAATTTCGGCGCGATTTAGCGCACAATGCGCCCAAAGCCCGTCCATCGCGCGCACAAGATCATCAATCATGCGCGGTGTGTGTACGGGCGAAGGCGTGAAGCGCAGCCGCTCGGTCCCGCGTGGTACTGTGGGGAAGTTGATCGGCTGGGCATAAATCCCGTGACGTTCCAACAACATATCCGAAATCGCCTTGCAATGCACTGGATCGCCGACATGGACCGGCACGATATGGCTGCCATGATCAATGATCGGCATCCCTAGTCCACGCAGGCGCATCTTCAGGATACGGGCGTTTTCCTGCTGCTTATCGCGCAGATGCTGGGCCGTCTTGAGAAATTCGACAGAAGCCTCGGCCCCGGCCACAACTGAAGGCGGCAGCGAAGTCGAGAAGATGAAACCCGGCGCATAGGAGCGCACGGCGTCACACATCTTGGCACTGGCCGCGATATAGCCGCCCTGCACGCCGTAAGCCTTGGCCAGAGTGCCGTTGATGATGTCGATGCGCCCCATCAGCCCATCACGCTCGGCCACCCCTGCCCCGCGCGGCCCATACATGCCGACCGCGTGGACTTCATCAATATAAGTCAGCGCGTTGAATTCATCCGCCAGATCGCAAAGCGCCTTGATTGGTCCGAAATCGCCATCCATCGAGTAAATGGATTCGAACGCGATAAGCTTTGGCGCCTCTGGGTCATCGGCCGCCAGCAATTCGCGCAGATGCGCCACATCATTATGCCGGAAAATCCGCTTTGCGCCACCATTGCGCCGCACCCCTTCGATCATTGACGCGTGGTTCAGTGCGTCGGAATAGATGATAAGGCCCGGAAACAACTTAGGCAGGGTGGAAAGCGTGGCATCATTGGCGATATAGGCCGATGTAAAGACCAGTGCGGCTTCTTTATGATGCAGGTCTGCCAGAGATGTCTCCAGCCGCTTGTGATAGACTGTCGTGCCCGAGATATTCCGGGTCCCGCCGGACCCTGCGCCGGTGGCATCCAGCGCCTCATGCATCGCATCCAGGACGACCGGCTGCTGCCCCATGCCAAGATAGTCATTGCCGCACCAGACCACGATATCCTGACGACGGCCATCGGGACGCGTCCAGACAGCATGTGGGAAAAACCCCTTGCGCCGCTCGATATCGATGAATGTCCGGTAGCGACCCTCCTCATGAAGTCGGTTCAGAGCCGTGTCGAGCGCAGCAGTGTAGTCCAAGGTCGTCTCCCTCGCGCCAAGCTGGGTATATTCAAAAGTCTCTATCTGTCTCCGCGCCAAAACGCAAAGTCTGTCTCTCAGATACCCGTTTATGTGGTCAGGTGCACTTAGACATATGATTTAGATCAATTCCAGTTGCGACCTGCCCAAACATCTGCGGCGCGACGCTCTGTCGCGAGCAATCGAAACAGGCCCGCAAGTTCAGCGCGGCGCGACTTCCAGCACGATTTCGCAGGCCGGACCGCCACTGCGCGCGCCATTGCATTCGGCCAGTGCCGCTGCGCGCGCCGCCGACACATCCGGCAGGCCCGCCATGATATGCGCCGAATCGACTGGCTGGCCCGCACGGACAAAGCCCTCATTCGGTGCCACGGCGAGGGCGGCAAAACCGTCCCCCTGAGGTAAGAAAATGGACAGCGCGTCACGATTCTGGCCGACCAGACGCAATGTCATCAGCTCTTCCTCGGACAGGAAATCATGCGGCAGAATAGTCACCAATACCCCGTCGAGCTGGTACTGCTCTGACTGTATCTGCTGCGCGGGAGCACCTGATGCCAGCACCATGGCCAGACCACAGACCAGACCAGTCTTCGCGATATCCATATCACCCTCATGAGAATCAGTCGACACTGCGCCGGACTATAGACGCTGCAACAGGTCTGGACAGCCCCGAGCGCTCTGATACCTTCTCGCAAGATCACATTCCGGCCCGGAGGCCCCAAATGAGCACAGCCCTGTCCCCTGTTTTGGACCGCATCGACCAGGATCTTCCCGAATCGCTGGACCGGCTGAAAGATCTGCTGCGGATCGCCTCGATTTCGACCGATCCTGCGCATGACAAAGACGTTGCGCAGGCAGCCGATTGGCTGGTGCAAGAGCTGTCTGACTTGGGTTTTGACGCGCGCAAGGATGCCACTCCGGGCCATCCGATGGTGGTAGCCAAAGGCGGGGCCAGCGCAGGCACGCATCTGCTGTTCTACGGGCATTACGACGTGCAACCGGTCGACCCGCTGGAATTGTGGCACAGCGACCCGTTCGATCCGCAGATCGAAGACACTGCCGCTGGTCGGGTGATCCGCGCACGCGGGGCGTCCGATGACAAGGGCCAGTTGATGACCTTCATCGAGGCCTGTCGCGCCTGGCTGGCCGTGCATGGCACACTGCCAGTACAACTGACCTTCTGTCTGGAAGGCGAGGAAGAAAGCGGCTCGCCATCGCTCGTGCCCTATCTGAAAGCCCATGCCGATGCGCTGCGCGCCGATCTGGCGCTGATCTGCGACACTGGGCTTTTTGATGCGCAGACCCCGGCGATCACCACCATGCTGCGCGGATTGATGGGGGATGAGGTGATCATCCACGGCCCTGCGCGCGATCTGCATTCAGGGCTATTTGGCGGGGCAGCGATGAACCCCGCGCGGGTGCTGACCCGGATCCTCGCAGACTTGCACGATGACCAGGGCCGCGTCACCCTGCCCGGCTTTTACGATGATGTGCCCGAGATCCCGGACGCTCTGCGCGCGCAATGGGACGGGCTTGGATTTGATCCGCAGGCTTTTCTGGGTGCAGTCGGTCTGAAACACCCTGCAGGCGAAGCCGGGCGCAGCGCGCTGGAAATGCTGTGGGCGCGCCCGACCTGCGAGATCAATGGCATGATCGCGGGCTATACGGGCGCGGGATTCAAGACCGTGCTGCCCGCGCGCGCGTCAGCGAAGGTCAGCTTCCGGCTGGTGGGCCAGCAGGATCCGCATAAGATCCGCGACGCCTTTCGCGCCTATGTCACCAAGCGGGTGCCCGCCGATTGCCGGGTCGAGTTCATCGAGCATGGCGCGTCCCCGGCCTCGGTCATGGAAACCAGCCACCCGGCCTTCGAGGCCGCGCGTCAGGCACTCAGCGATGAATGGCCCAAACCAGCCGCTTTCGTGGGTGCCGGCGGGTCGATCCCGATTGCCGGATATTTCAAAACCATACTTGGCATGGATTCCATGCTGATCGGCTTTGCCAAGGATGATGACCAGATACACTCGCCAAATGAAAAGTATGATCTGGACTCTTTCCACCGTGGAATCCGGTCATGGGTACGGATCATTGACGCGATATCAAGGGCTTGAGCCAAGTGCTTGAAGCCCTGTCGCAGGTCACGCAAGACCCGCTGGATATCGCTTTTGTGCAAGATCCCTATGCCAGCTATGACCAGTGGCGCACCCTTGGCCCGCTGGTTCACTGGCACGAATACAACATGCCCTGCGCGATCAGCTACGCGGCCGCCAACGCCATTCTTCGCGACCGCCGCTTTGGGCGGATGCCGCTCGACCCTGTTGCACCGCCAGAGCATCTGGCGCCGTTCTACGACATCGAGGCGCATTCCATGCTGGAACTGGAACCCCCGCGCCACACCCGCCTGCGCAATCTGGTGCTGCGCGCTTTCACCTCGCGCCGGATCGCCGCCCTCGGCCCAGAGATCAAGACCCTCTGCGCGGATTTGCTCGCGCAACTGCCCGAAGGCCCTTGCGACCTGATCGCAGACTATGCGCAGCCCTTGCCCGTCATCATCATCGCGCGGCTTTTGGGCGTGCCCGACAGCATGGCCCCGGACCTGCTGCGCTGGTCGCATGCGATGGTCGGCATGTATCAGGCCGGACGCACGCATGAGGATGAAGAGCGCGCCGTTGCGGCCAGTCGCGATTTTGTGGCCTTCCTGCGCGATTATATCGACCGGCGCAGGACAGACCCGCGCGACGATCTGATCACCCATCTGATCGCCGCCGAAGAAGATGGCCAGACCCTGAGCACGGATGAGATGATCTCGACCTGCATCCTGCTTCTGAACGCTGGCCATGAGGCGACGGTCCACAGCCTTGGCAATGCGATCAAGACGCTGATCGAGTCCGGGCATTATGGCACAACACCCATCACCGATACGCTGGTCGAGGAAGCCCTGCGCTTTGACCCGCCGCTGCATCTGTTCACCCGCCACGCTTATGAGGATATCGAGGTCATGGGCCGCATGATCCCCAAGGGCACGCAGATCGCCTGCCTGCTGGGCGCGGCCAATCGCTGCCCGCGCCACTGGGACGCCCCCGAAAATTTCGACCCCACACGCAGCGTGAAGCCGCATCTGGGCTTTGGGGCCGGGCTGCATTTCTGCCTTGGCGCGCCGCTTGCGCGGCTGGAACTGCGTGTGGCGCTCGACGCGCTCACGCGCGCCCTGCCCCGCCTGACACTGCCCGAGCCGCCGCGATACGCCGATATCTACCATTTCCACGGGCTGTCAAAGCTGATGGTCGCCCGGGCGTGACCCCTTTCCCTTGCACCTTTGGCAGATATGTTTCACATCAGGCGAAGCAGCATATGACAGGCGGGACGACACGACCATGACGGCACAAGACAAACCCTCTGAGGAAATCTCGGTTCGCGATGTGTTCGGCATCGACTCGGATATGAAGGTCAAAGCCTTCGCCGAGGCCTCTGACCGTGTACCCGCGATCGACCCGACCTACAAGTTCGACCCCGACACCACCCTCGCGATTCTGGCAGGATTTGCCTATAACCGCCGCGTCATGATCCAAGGCTATCACGGCACTGGCAAATCCACCCATATCGAACAGGTGGCCGCGCGGCTGAACTGGCCCTCGGTGCGGGTGAACCTCGACAGCCATATCTCGCGCATCGACATGATCGGCAAGGACGCGATCAAGCTCAAGGACGGCGTCCAGGTCACCGAGTTTCAGGAAGGCATATTGCCGTGGGCTTTGCGCAATCCCGTGGCGATTGTCTTCGACGAATATGACGCGGGCCGCCCCGATGTGATGTTCGTGATCCAGCGCGTGCTGGAACATGACGGCAAGCTGACGCTTCTGGACCAGAATGAGATCATCACCCCGCATCCATGTTTCCGGCTATTTGCCACAGCGAATACTGTGGGGCTGGGCGACACCACCGGGCTCTATCATGGCGTGCAGCAGATCAACCAGGCGCAGATGGACCGCTGGTCGCTGGTCGCGACGCTGAACTACCTGAGCCATGATGCCGAAACCGCCATCGTGCTGGCCAAAAACCCTGCCTATAACACGGCCAAGGGACGACAGGAACTCAGCCAGATGGTGACAGTCGCGGATCTGACGCGCACAGCCTTCATGAATGGCGATCTGTCCACAGTTATGTCGCCGCGCACTGTGATCAACTGGGCCGAGAATGCGCGCATTTTCCGGTCTGTCGGCTATGCGTTCCGGCTGTCTTTCCTGAACAAATGCGACGAGCTGGAACGCCAGACTGTGGCCGAATTCTACCAGCGCTGCTTTGATGAGGAACTGCCCGACTCGGCTGTCAGTACTGCTTTGGGGTGACGGGCGGGACGACTGCCCCGCCCTGCGACAAGATCAGGGATACCACGCGCCTTATTGGGCGCGCGGGGCGGATTTAAGCGCCAGATAGAGGCTTGCGCCCAACAGCATCAGATGGAACTGGTTGAACATCAGCAGGTCCAGTGGTGGTGCCCAATAAGCCACAATGATCACGCCTGCGACAATGATTGCAGCAACAAGCCCTGCAACGCGGGTCAGGATCGCTGCGAATGCGTTCCCCTTCAGAGAGGCAAGCAGGCCCGAGGCGATGAGCAGGAAGGCCACAGCCAGCTCACCGACACCTGCAAGGGTCCACGCCCATAGGGGCAGGCCCCAACCTGCTGCGGCATCTGCCGAAAGCGGAAATTTATCCAGCCCGTATTGTAGCATCACGGCAGCAAGCGGCAGGCGCAAGAACCAGTCCGCATGGCGGGTCTTCGGCCAGTGCTGGGTCATCCATTGCGACAAGCGTGGGAGATCAAGCCAGCGGCGTGGAAGAAAATTCGAAAGATCGGACATGCAGTGCCTCCATTCTCAGGGGATGAACTACAGGGAAAACGCTTGAAGGCGTGCGCCAGATCTCAAGATCCGATAACATCTGCTTCACAAAGACCGCAGGGCCGCGTGAGACGGCAGTGGTCTGCAAAGACAGCCATCAGGCTTGGTTACAGTTCAGGCGATCCGCCGAAACACCGATTCTTCTGCCGAGTTGTCGAAAAACGGCACAGACAACGCGAGATCTTCTCCGGCGACATGGGCCTGTGCTTCGGCCAAGACCACTTCTGTAATGAAAGGCAGGTTCAGGCGGCGGGCCTGTGTCAGCGGCACCCATTGCAGATGGCTCAATTCGTCCGATGCCGCCGAGAAATCATCGGGATCCCCATGTAACATCTCGGCCTGCGCGAGAAAGAAACGCGCATCAAAGCGACGCGGCCGCCCCGGCGGTGTGATCGCGCGGAAAATATAGCGCAAACCGCTGGCATCGGGGCGCAGCCCCTGCGCCGCGAAACCCCGCCACGGCTCTGGCGCGTCCGGCCAGGCACTGGATACGCCCAGCAACAGGCCCGTCTCTTCCCATAATTCGCGGATCGCGGCCACTGCCAGCGCATCGGGATGCGCATAGCCTTGGGCAAGTCGCGCCCGGCACGTTTCAGGCAAGGCGCGCGCCAGTGGCACTTGCGCATCTTCGGCATCGACTGCGCCCCCGGGGAAAACGAATTTTTCCGGCATGAAGGCCGCTTTTGCCCCACGCTGCCCCATCAGAACCCGCGCGTCGGCGCCAGTGCCACGGATGATCAGAATGGTGGCTGCATCGCGAATCGCGGTCTTGTCAGTTGTTGCGATCATCCCTGTACTCGAATCCATGCATGCGCCGCGACCATTGTATCGCGACGATCATGCCCTTGAACCGAGGCAGAAGAAACAGCGAAAACGCCACAAGCAGCGTCGCAAACAGGCTGAACAGCAGTGCCGGGTGCAGATCCCAGGCGAACATCGCGGCCACCATCAGCGGGGTTACGACTTTCAGCGTCACCAGCATGGTCAGATAAGCGGGTCCATCATCCGCGCGCTGATGGCTCAGGTCCTCACCACAGGCGGGACAGGCCTGTCTGACTGTCAGGAAGCCCTGCATCATCGGCGCATCCCCACAGGCCGGGCATTTGCACCGCAGCCCGCGCAAGATGGCCGGTGTCAAAGGGCGGTCGTCGATCTGTTTCGAGTGAGATTCTGCGAAGCTCATGCCACATTCCTTGAAGTTGATCCGGCCGTATAAAGAAGTCTGGGCAAGATGGACATCCGCGATCTTGTTTCAGCGTCAGCATGCCGCAACTGTGCACGGGTTTTCTGCGCGCTCAGGATATCGGCAAAGAGATCAGGCGTAACGCTGTGA
>SKSL01000186.1 GCA_007123015.1 Natronohydrobacter sp.
CTGGGTCATTTGCGCCAGCGCATCCTGCGGTTGCGAGAACCCGAAGCCCCGGAAGTCGAGATAATCCCAAGGCTCCAGATCCTGCACCCTGTGCGTGCCCGCGTCCGACTGCTGGAAGCGGAACACATCCGCCATCGGACCACCCCACAGCTCGTTCACCCCCGAACCACCGTCAAGCACATCATCCACCCCCTGCGCGCGGATCCAGTCGCGCAAGCCCGGGGTCGTGGCGTTGATGAACTCAGCTGATTGCGCGAAATCGCCCACGATTTCTGGACGGGAAACCCCGCTGTCGAGCTGCGCAACCCATTCTGCAAATCCGTCTGCATCCGCATCGCGCCCCAGCATATTCTGGTAGAGCAGCGTGACAAACGCCGTGTTGTCCTGATCACCATATGTATTCTGGAACTCGAGGCTTCGGACGAAACCGTTGATCACTTCCAGAATAGGCATACCCTCGGACAGCGCGTCGAGCCAGCCTTGAAACCCTGCCTGATCCGGTTCGCGCCCAAGCGTCGCCTGATAGAGCCGATAGACATCGCCCTGCCAGAAGGCTGGGTCGCGCGCGAGCGTGAATTCGGTTGCCGCCGCATTGGTTGCATCAATGAACTCGGCAGATTGCGCGAAGTCCAGGAGCACCTCTACCCGTGACTGCCCCGCTTCGAGCGCCGTCACCCAACCTGCAAGGCCGCGTGGATCAGGATCAGCGCCCAGAACATTCTGGTAAAGCAGCGTCACGAACCCGGCATCGTCGAGCGTTTCATGCGCATTCACAAACTCCGGGCTGTCGACGATACCTGCAGCAACGCCGATCAGCGTATTGAACCCGAGTGCAAGCTGTTCGGTCCAGTCTGTCAATCCGCGCGCATCGGGCTCGCGCCCCAGCGTCGCTTGATAAAGCCGGTAGACAGTGCGGCCCAGATCGAGATCATAGGCTGCCTGAAAACCGTCCCCGAAGAGAGTATCATTGCGCACGATCACGTGATCGCTGTCTGGTCCGAAAAGAAGGGCATAGGCGACAGAATCATCAGAAAATGTGCTGTCGCCGGCGACCGTGATCTGATCCCCGAGCCAAACAGGGATCGTGGTCACATAGCCAACCTGATCGGAACCTGAACTGTCCGCCACCCAGAAGACCGCCCCGGTTTCACCTGTTGTGATATTCTCCAAAGTTGCGCGGGCCTGCGACCAAATACCTGTCCCGTCATATTCGACGCCATCCAGAATGAATGGACCGACGACACGCTGCTGCTCTCCGGTGTTGGGCGAATTTGTGAAATAACCCGGGGCTTCTTGAAACAAGGGATCATCGTCGAAAATCGTGACGATGTCAGGGGCACCAGATACGGTGACCGTGCCCCTCAAGCTGAAACCTGGGAACCCACCAAAATCGTCAAGACTGAAAACATAGACTTGGTTTTCCATAAGTGCTTTCTCCGGGAAGCTGATTGTGAAATGCAGTGGTAGGAAGCGCGCTGCACTGCCTGGTGCCAACGCGACAAGCAAGATTGTGTCATTGATCACTTCTTTGCAATAATAATGTGACGGAATGGCCTGCGGACCGCAGCCGAGAATGTCTGCACCCTCTGATGCAAGACAGATGACGACTGCACCAGATGAAGCCCTTGCGCGCGTGGCGCGGCCGTGAAACGCGCCGCTTTCAGCCTCGGCACCTTTGCTATTGCCGGGCGTGCGGTGTTGTCAAAACACTGGTGCAGCCCTGCATTTCTCGGGTAACACGACCGCATGACGCAGGAGAGTTCAGGGTCCTATATCGCGCGCATTCGGGCAGCCCTGCCCGTGTTGCACCCGAGTGAGCGGCGCCTTGCTGATACGATCCTGTCCTTTCCGGGGGAAATCGCCAGCTATTCGGCGACAGAGCTGGCGCAACTGGCCAATGTGTCCAATGCGACAGTGACCCGCTTCGTGCGCCGCCTGGGCTATGAAAATTTCGATGCCGCACGTCATGCCGCGCGGGCCAGTCAGCAGACCGGGGCGGCGGTGTTTCGTGTCTCTGCCAGCGATCAGGGACCAGAGGCCGCGCTCATGGCGCAGATCGCGCAGGGCGAGCAGAATGTCGAAAAGAGTTTCGCGGCCATCTCGCTGGCCGAGATCGATGATCTGGCCGATGCAATTCTGGCGGCGGGGCGCATCTGGATCATCGGCTTTCGGACTGCGCAGGCTTTCGCATTTTACCTTGGGGCGCAAGTGGGTCAGGCTGTACCGAATGTGACAGTGCTGCCCTTGCCAGGTCAAACTTTGGCAGAAAACCTCGAAAGCATCGCAGAGGGCGATGTAGTGATTGTCTTCGCGCTGCGGCGCACAGTTCGCCAACTGACCAGCCTGTGCCGCGAATTACGCCAGACCCCCGCACGCGCGGCGCTGATCAGCGATGTCAAGCCGCAGACAGGCGCAGACATGACCCCCTTCGAGGCAGAGCTGGCCCCGCAATGGCGCCTGCGGCTGCATACGACAGCCCCTGGCCCCCTGTTCAACCACGCGGCTGTGATGGCATTCTGCCACATACTCGCCACACGCGTGCTGGAGCGCGCGGGCACCGAGGGCCGCAAGCGTTTGCTGGCCATAGAAGTTCTGCATGATTCGCTTGGCGAGTTCTGACGGACACATTCATAGATCGCCCCGAAGATAAGCAATCATCCTGTTTTCGCGTAGTTTTCATGCAAAAACCTGCGCATTGGCGATCTTTTATTACGTGAAAATTATTTTTCTTGTGCTATGATCATGAAAATATCTTACCACAAACAGGCCACCGCAGGCGTTCTGGAAATCCAATACAAGAGGTCTCAAGATGTCGTTCAAACTTCACCTATCCGCTCTTGCCACATCGGTCGCGCTCATCGTGCCGGGACTGGCGCAGGCGCAAGTGCTGCAGATCAACTCGTCCCTGCCCGATGGCAGCTTCGCCCATGCCTTCCTGCTGGAATTCAAGGACCGGGTCGAAGCCGAAATCCCCAGCATGGATGTGCAGATTTTCATGGGCAATACGCTCGGTTCGGAAGAAGATGTGTTGCAGGGTCTGGGATTTGGTACGCATCACGCCTCGCTCTCGGCCTCGGCCGTTGTGCAGATCAACCCGCGCACAGCCGTTTTTGACCTGCCCTATCTGTTCGAAAACCGCGATCAGGTAATGGAATTCGCGGCCTCGCCCGCCTTTGACTTGATTGCAGAAGGCTTTGAAGGACGCGGCATGGTGCTGGCCGCGCTCTGGGATAACGGCTTTCGCGTGATCACCAACAAGGTGCGGCCCATTGTGACGCCTGAGGACATGCGCGGGTTGCGCATCCGGACACCCACGTCGCGCCAGCGCGTCGCCATGTTCAACAGCCTCGGCGCAAATGCCACACCGCTTTCCTTTGGTGAGGTCTATTCGGGGCTTGATCAAGGTGTGATCGACGGGCAGGAGAACCCGGCACAGATAGCCGCAAGCGCGCGCTTCTATGAAGTTCAGAATTACCTGTCGCTGTCGAACCATGTCTATCTGCCGACCTTCATGCTCTTCGGGCAACCCTGGCTGAACGCCCAGACCCCGGAAGTGCAGGAAACCCTGCTGCGCATTGCCGCCGAGACCGCCCCCTGGACCTTTGCTTGGGGTGACGAAACCGATGCGCGTATTCTCGAAGAACTGGCTGACAAGATCGAGATCAATGAGATTGATTTCGAAGCCTTTCAGGCCGCAGCCCTGCCGCTCTACGATGATCCGCTCTTCGTGAATGCCATTGGCGAAGATATGATCGCCGTCACGCGCGAAGTGCTTGGCCTCGACTAGGGCATATCGTTTTCGCATGTCGAAAGCTCGGAACCGGTAACCCTTTCCGAGCGACAGGCTCTGAGCCAAGGTTCAATCGGCCCGGCACCAAGAACCGGGCCGATCTGCATCCCCACACCACAGGAGACTCTCATGGAACGTCTCGAAACTGCCATTCTCTGGCTCGACCGGCTGATGTGCCGCGCGCTGGACATCTTTACCATCGTTGTCGCTGGTATGTTGTTGATCCTTCTGAATTACGCCGTCTTCGCGCGCTTTATCCTGAACTCCTCCGTGTCCTGGGGCGAAGAATTGCCCGCACATATTCTGGCGATGCTGACCTTTATCGGCGCGGCCTATCTGACGCGGACCAATGAGCATCTGGGCTTCGATTCCTTTGTGCGGATCCTCAATCTGGGTGTGCAGCGCATCGTCCTGTGCCTCAATCAAGTCCTGATGGCAGGATTTGGCGCAATGCTGTTCTGGTATGGCGGCAAGGCGGCGCTCAGCTTCGCGGGCCGGACCCTGATTTCGGTCGATCTGCCGATGATTCTGTTTCGCGGGGCCATGCCTGTCGGCGGCGCATTGATCGTGCTGATCTGCTCCGTGCGATTGATCGCGATCATCACGGGCCGGGTCAATCCTGGCGAGCTTTTGCCCGAAGGAGATGGCTGATGATCATCGCTCCTGGATATGTCATTCTGATCCTGCTCATCGGGTTGCTGATGATGGGCGTGCCGATTGCCTATGTGCT
The DNA here is from genome assembly GCA_007123015.1 of Natronohydrobacter sp. Taxonomy (GTDB): domain Bacteria; phylum Pseudomonadota; class Alphaproteobacteria; order Rhodobacterales; family Rhodobacteraceae; genus Roseinatronobacter. The sequence continues at coordinate 4,521 of SKSL01000186.1, forward strand.
GGGCATCACGGCCACTGTGATGATCGTGCTCGATCCCGCCGTTGTGCCGATGATCATCGGGCTGATCCCCTTTGGCGGGGCCAATAACTACCTGCTGGTCGCGGCCCTTCTGTTCATGATCGCAGGCGAAGTGATGAATCAGGGCAAGATCGCGGAAAAGCTGCTCGCCTTCGCTTCATCGCTGGTGGGCCACATTCGCGGCGGGTTGGCGCATGTCAACATCCTGACCTCGCTGTTCTTTTCCGAGATTTCGGGCACAGCGACCTCGGACGCGGCGGCGATCGGCTCGGTGATGATACCGCAGATGAAAAAGCGCGGCTATTCAGCGGCTTTTGCTGCGGCTGTCACCTCGACCTCGGCCACGATGGCGATTATCGTGCCGCCCTCGCTTAACCTGATCCTTTATGCCTATGTCGCCAATGCCTCGATTGCCGAGTTGTTCGCCGCAGGCATCCTGCCGGGCTTTCTGGTCTGCTTCCTGCTGCTGATGACGGCCTATATCATTGCCGTGATCAAGGGCTTTCCCACCGAAGGCGCCTTCAGCTTCGCCCGCGTCATCGACACAGGCAAGGACGCCGCCCTGCCGCTGACGCTGCCGATCCTGATCCTTGTGGGGATCCTTGGTGGTATATTCACAGCCACCGAAGCCGGTGCCGTGGCGGCGCTCTGGTCCATCGTTATGGCAGCCCTAGTCTACCGGACTCTCAGCTGGTCCAGCTTTGTCGATACGCTGCGCATTGCGGGCAAGCGCTCGGCCATGCTGATGTTCATCGTCGCGACCTCGACGCTTCTGGGCTGGTATCTGACCAACCAGCGCATCCCGCAGGACATTGCCAACGCAATCCTGGGCATCTCGGACAATTACTGGGTCGTGCTGCTGGCGATCAATGTCTTCTTCCTGCTGGCAGGTACCATCGTGCATGGCACACCTGCGATCCTGATGCTGGTGCCGATCTTCCTGCCACTGGCCGATCAGTTGGGGATCGACCGGGTGCATTTCGGGCTGATCATCACGATCAATCTCGGCATCGGGCAGCAGACCCCGCCCGTGGCGTCGGTGGTGCTGATCACCTGCTCGATCGCGAAAATCTCGATCGGCAAGATCATCCCGCCGCTGATGACCTTCATCGGGGCGATGCTGGTGGCGCTGACGCTGGTCAATATCTTCCCGGCGATCTCGCTCTGGTTGCCCTCTGTCATTCTGGGGTCGTGACCATGCGCGTATTGATCATCAACCCGAACTCTTCGGTCACAGTCACGGCGCGGATCGATGCCGCTGCGCAACGCGCCGCCCAGCCGGGCGAAGAGATCACCACAATCCGGGCGCAAGGCGCGCCCGAATTGATCGTCACGCCAGAAGATGCGCGCCGTGCCGAAATGGCCGTTGTGCAAACCTTGTCCGACTGGAAGGGCCCTGTGGATGGCGTCATTCTGGCCTCTTTCGGGGATACTGGACTGGACGCTGTGCGCGCGCAGACAGACCGGCCCGTCGTGGGGATTGCGCAATCGGCCTATGCCATGGCTTCGGTGCTGGGGCCGCGCATGTCCATCGTGTCTTTCGCGCCCAGCATGGCAGAGGCGCTGCGCAAGACAGCGCTTGGCTACGGGCATCGCGACCATCTGGTGGCGATGCACATGGTCGAGGGCGCGCAATGGGACGACCCGGGCGAGATTCAGGTCGCGCTCGCGCCGCAACTTCTGGACCTGTGCCAGCACTCGGCGCGCGTGGATGGGGTGAACAGCATCATCCTGGGCGGCGGGCCACTGGCCGGTCTGGCCGCGCATTTGCAGCCTGAAGTCCCGGTCCCGGTGATCGACGGCACGACCGCGGCGATTGCGACCCTGCGTGTCGCGCTCAGCCAGCCGCCCCGCCAGGGGGATAATCACTTGCGACAGGTGGCGCTTGGCTGACATCAGCCCTGCCACGCGCGCCAAGCTGCATTTCGGGCTGATCTTCATGGCCCATGCGCTAGGCGCGATGTCGCTCTTGTCGGTACTGACCGCCGGGCCGCAACTGGTGGCGGCGCTCGGGGTGACGCCCGTGCAAATCGGCGCGCTGGCCAGTGTCTATTCGGCGACCTTGGCGGCCGCTTCCCTGCCCGCAGGGTTGCTGACGGATCGGCTGGGCACGCGGAACGCGCTGGCTTTGGCTGCAGCCATCATCGGCTGCGGTCTGTTGCTGGCTGCGGGTGCCACAGAGGTGGTACAGCTCGGTGCCGGGGTTGCGCTCTGCGGGGCTGGATACGGGCTGATCAACCCGGCAGCGGGCCTGGCCATCACCTTGTGGTTCACACCAAAATGGCGCGCGACGCTTCTTAGCCTGAAGCAGACCGGCGTGCCGGCAGGGGCGGCGCTTGGCAGCCTGACTGCACTGGCCGGGCCAAGCTGGGGCTGGCAGGCCGGACTGCTTTGCGCGGCTGTGATCGCGCTGACAGCGAGCGTGCTTTTCATGACAACCCTGCCCGGTGGCGCAGTGCGCCCTGCCCGGCCTGCGACACAGCGCAATGCTGCCTTAGAGACACTTGCCCTGCCGGGCCTGAGCCGCGCCAGTCTGGCGGCAGGGGTGACCAATGGCATCCAGTTCGCGCTCTGGGCGCATGTCCCCGATCTGCTGCAACGGCTGTCGGGATCCGGCACTGCGCTTCTGGGGCTCGGGCTGGGCGCGCTGCATCTGGGCACATTTCTCGGGCGGGTCTTCTGGGGTGCCGCAACCGACAGGTTGTTGCGCGGAAATCCCGCGCGCGCGCTCTGGTGGCTGTGTCTGGTGGGTCTTGGGGGTGTGACCCTGCTTTCAGCAGCAGCGCTTGCAATGAGCCCGATCATAAGCGTGCTGGCCTGTCTGGTGCTGGGCTTCACGGCCTGCGCAGCCGTCGGGCTGCATGTTGCCCTGACTGTGCAGCTTGCCCCGGATCATCTGCTGGGTGGCGCGATGGGCTATACAATGCTTGTGACCAATCTCGGCGGTATTCTCATGCCGCTTCTTTTTGGGCTGAGCATTGCCTTCGCCGGGATAACCGGTGCGGTGCTGGCCCTCGCTGCAGCACTGGCCATAGCGCTTTTCGTACTGCGCCGCTTCCAGTGACGCAGGCCCCCGCGCCAAGGTTATTTGTTCATGGCCCGGCTAAGAATGATCACAGGCAAAATACCCACGGCCACAATAAGCAGGGCCGAGGTCGAGGCCTCTTCGAGCCGCCCGTCCTGCGCCAGCCGAAAGGTGCGAATGGCCAATGTGTCGAAATTGAACGGCCGCAGGATCAGCGTCGCGGGCAGTTCCTTCATCACATCGGCAAAGACAAAGATCGCCGCCGCCAGCACGCCCCGGCGCAAGAGCGGCACATGCACGCGCATCAGCACGCCAGACGGGCTTTCGCCCAGATTGCGCGCCGCGTCATCCATGCTGGGCGGGATGCGCTGAAACGCCGTGTCCACGGTTTTCAGCGCCACGGCCAGATAGCGCACGACATAGGCAAAGAGTAGCGCCACAATGGTCCCGCTCAGCAACAGCCCGGTCGAGATACCGAAATTTGCGCGCATGAAACTGTCCACTGTGTTGTCGAAAAACCCCAGCGGGGTCAGCACACCCACAGCGATCACGGCACCGGGCATCGCGTAGCCCATGGACGCGGCCTGCATCGCGCCGCTGATCGCCATTCCGCCTTGCTGACGCCGCGCGTAGCTCAGGAAAACCGCAAGGCAGATCAGGATCAGCGCCGCCGCTCCGGCAAGCGTGATGCTGTTGCGGATGAAGGCGAAGAAACGCGGCCCCCAGAAGGGATCGCCTGCGATGATCGACAAGCGCAACAACTCACCCGCAGGCAGCAGGAAACCCAGCAGAACCGGGATCGCGCAAATGAGCGCGGCCAGCGCAGCCTGCTTGCGGCCAAGGGCCATGCGCTTGAGCGCGCGCGAACGTCCGCCGCGATTGGAATCGAACCGCTTGCTGCCGCGGATCACGCGCTCGATCAGAAAGGCCGTCGCCACGAAACAGACCAGAAGCGCCGCCAGCTGCGAAGCCGCGACGGGCGAACTACGCCCGAACCAGGTCCGGAAAATTCCTGTGGTCATGGTCTGCACGCCCAGATGCACCATGGCACCATATTCGGCCAGCGTCTCCATCGCGACAAAGGCCGCACCGGCCGCTATGGCAGGCCAGGCCATCGGCAGTGCGACCCGGCGAAATGACTGCGCCCGACTGTAGCCCAGCGCGCGGGCCGAATCCATCATGTCCTGCGACTGGCCAAGGAAGGCCGCCCGCGAGAGCAGATAGACATAAGGGTAGAGCACCAGCGCCATCAGCATGATGGCCCCGGGCAGCGAGGCCATTTGCGGAAACCAGTAATCCCCGCGGCCCCAGCCGAAAACCTCGCGCAGCCATGTCTGGACCGGACCCCAATAGCTAAGCCGGTCGAAATAGACATAGGCGATCACATAGGCGGGCATCGCCATGGGCAGCATCAGCGCCCATTCAAAAACGCGCCTCCCCGGAAAGTCAAAGGCCGAGACCAGCCAGCCCGTCGTGACCCCGATCACGGTCGCAAGTGTCAGCACCCCGAACACCATGATCAGCGAGTTCTGCACATAAAGCGGCAGCACGGTCGCTGCAAGCTGCGCCCAGACACCATCCGATGACATGAACACCCGGCTGAGAACTGTCACAATCGGAAGCAGGATGACCGCGATGATCAGGACCGCGACAGTGGTCCATGGGGACAAGCGCCAGCGCCGCGCGCCAGCGGGACGCGCCTGCGTTTCCGAAACAGAGGTCATGATCAGCTTTCAGTTATCACGGCTATGCTCATACGAATTCTTGAGTGTTCTTGTCAACCTCTCGAATTTAGGTTGCCCAATATGAATCGGATGTTCCGGCCTGAGCAGCCAACCTGGTGGGCAGCTCTGTCGCAAGCAGGCAAGACACGATCAACAGGGGCGTTCCATGTTTCGAGCTGCAGCAGCCACCGACCACCGTCCAATCCGCCAGACTTGTCCTGTTCTTGCGCGCTGCCCGGTAACGATCAGCGTCACTCTGATCTTGCAGCGACGCGGGCCGCGTTGCACAGTCGCGCCATGCCGTTTCGCTTTCTGCACACTGCCGATCTGCATCTCGACAGCCCCTTGCGCAGTCTGGCCCTGCGCGACCCCGCGCTGGCCGATCTGATCGCCGAGGCCTCGCGCCTGACACTGCGCCGGATCATTGATCTGGCGCTGGCCGAGCAGGTCGATGCCGTGCTGATTGCGGGCGATCTTTATGATGGCAACCAGACCAGCATGAAAACCGCGCGGTTTCTGGTCGCGCAGCTGGCCCGGCTGGGCCCCGCCGGGATCCGCGTCTTCATAATCCGGGGCAATCATGACGCCGAAGCGACCATCACTCGCGAATTGAGCTTCCCCGATCATATCCATGTCTTCGGCAGCAAGGCAGATGTTGCGTTGATCGAAACAGGCGCGGAGCGCATCGCGATCCACGGGCTGAGTTTCCGCGACAAACATGCGCCCGAAAGCCTGTTGCCGCGCTACAAGGCCCCTGTGCCCGATGCGCGCAATATCGGCATGATGCATACCTCGCTGAATGGTGCGCCCGGTCATGACCCCTATGCGCCCTGCGCGCTCTCGGATCTGCAGGCCAGCGGTTTCGACTATTGGGCTTTGGGGCATATCCACAAGCGCGCCGAATATCCGGGGGATGCGCATGTGACCATGCCCGGCATCCCGCAAGGCCGCGACATCGGCGAAGCAGGCGCAGGCAGCGTGACACTTGTCAGCCTGTCTGAGAGCGGCCTTTCCACGCAAGCGCATATCGTGTCCGAAGCGGCCTTCGCGCTCGTGCCAGTCGATCTCTCGGGGCTGACGGATTGGCGCGATCTGCGCGATACTGTCACCACAGCGCTTGACGCCGCCCGCCTGCCCGCGCCGCATCTGGTCGCGCGCTTGGTGCTGCGCGGGGACACAGCGCTCGCGCCCCGGCTCTGGCGCGACCGCGATCTGGCCCTGGCCGAAGCGCAAGAGGCCGCGCGCGCCCTCAGCGGGGTCTGGGTCGAGAAACTGACACTGGATCTGGGCCAGAAGACCCCGGCCTCGGGGGCTCTGGCTGATCTGGCGCAGGTGATCGCAGCAGATGTGCGCCACAGCCCGGCCTATGGCGATGCGCTCGAAGGGCTGCGCCGGGATCTGGAACATGCGCTGCCGCCAGAAGCCCGCGATGCGGTCGCAAAGATCACGCCCGAGCAGATCGACGCCGGCATCGCAGAGCTGCTCGCGCGCCTGAGCGGGGAGCCGTGATGCGCCTGTGCTCGCTTGGTCTGATCCGCTATGGCCATTTCACCGAGACGCGGCTCAACTTGCCAAAGCCTGCCGATGGGCCGGATCTGCATGTGATCTTCGGCCCGAACGAGGCCGGGAAATCCACGCTTCTCTCTGGCTGGCTGGATCTGCTTTACGGGATCCCGGCGCGCACGGGCTATAATTTCCAGCATGACAACCGCGCTTTGCGGCTGGAGGCTGAAATCACCAACCCATCCGGCGCGCTGCATCTGGCGCGGATCAAGGGCAATGCCAACACCTTGCGCGATCAGCAAAGTGACCAGCCTTTGCCCGAATCGCTTTTGTCAGCCGCGCTTGGGGGGCTTGGTCGCACGGCTTATACGACCATGTTCTCGCTCGATGATGTCACGATCGAAGCGGGCGGCGAGAGCATCCTGTCGTCGCAAGGCGAACTTGGCGAATTGCTGTTCTCTGCCAGTGCCGGGCTGGCAGGTCTGGGCACCGAGCTGCGCGATATCAAGAGCGAGGCGGCGCAATGGTTCGAGCCGGGGAAGCGCAAATTCACGCTGGCCGAGCATAAGAAAGCGCTCGCAGATCTGAAGTCGCAGCGCGATGCGGGCGATCTTCAGGCATCGCAATGGCGCAAGCTGAAAGACACCCTTGCGCAGGCTGAAACGGCCTATGCCGCTGCGCGCGATAAGCGCCGCGCGACTCAGGCGCGCCTGTCAGATCTGGACCGCGATCTGGGCGCGCTGCGCGATCTGGCCCGCCTGCGCCGGATCGAACGCCAACTGGAAGCGCTGCCCGCCCCGCAGGACCTGCCCGCGGACTGGGGCGTGACCCTGCCTGATTGGCAGCGGGAAGAAAGCCGGATTGCCGCGCTGCTGCCGGAAGCGGAACAGGCCCTTGCCCAGCTTGACACAGAGCTTGCTGCCCTGCCCGCCCCGGATCGCGCCGATGCCCTTGCGCCCGAGTTGGAAACGATCGAGCGGGACTTCGGCGCAGTGGCCAAGGAACTGTCCGACCTGCCCCGCCGCCACGCGGCCCTGCAGCAGATCATGGATGAGATGGACCGCCTTGCGGCCCGTCTGGGGCGCGACAATCTCACAGCGTCTGACGCGCTGTTGCCAGAACCGACCCTTGCCGAACTCTCCACGCTGCTCGACCAGCACACGGCGCTCGACACGACATGCCAGCAAGCCCAGCGCGAAGCCGCCCGCGCGCGTGCCGCCCTGCCCGAGGCCGAGGACAGCGCGCCGTTTGATGACGCCGCGCTGGCCCGTCTTGCCCCGCTGGTGGCCGAGCTGCGCCGCGCCGATCTTTTGCGCGCAGCCACAGAAGCCATGAGCGCGCAAGCGACCGCGCGCGCTGTGTGTGATCAGGCCCTGCGCCAATTGGCCCCATGGCAGGGCGATGGGGCCGCGCTCGCCGCGCTGGACCTGCCAACGCCCGAAAGCCTGCGCGCTCTGGACACAGCCCTGGCCCAGACCGCCCAAGCCTTGCGCGATGCCCGCGCCGAGGCGCTGCAACATGAAGAGCGCGGCGCAAGTCTGCGCGCCGGGCTGGCCGAGATGGCAGACCTTAGCCCGGAACAGGTGGCTGACCTGCGCGCAGCACGGGACCGCGCGTGGCAGGCGCATAAGGCCAGTTTGACGCAAGAGAGCGCGCAAGATTTCGAAGCCGCGATGCATGCCGATGATCGTATCCGCGCTACCCAGATCGAGCAGGCCCGCCAAGGCGAACGCCTGCGCGCCTTGCGCGAAGCCGAAAGCGCGCTGGGCCTCGCCCAGACCCGGATCGCGAAGCTGGAACGCCGCGCAGCCGAGCATGACGCCGAGGTTGCAGCACTCTGGGCCAGAATACTCCCGGAGGCAGAGCCGCGGAGCCTTGCGGATTTCACAGCATGGCTTGCGCGGCGCGATACAGCCCTCGATGCACAGGCAGCCCTTGATCGCACTGACGCGCAGGCGCAGGCCATCGCCGGGCAGATTCAGGCGGCTTGCGACACGCTTTGCGCGACGCTCACGACGCTTGGACGCGCGCTGCCCAACCCTGATTTCGCCACGGCCTTGGCAGAGGCCGAAGCCACGCTGGCTGCCGCCGACCGCCTGCGCCTGATTGAGGCGCAGCGCCGCGAACTTGCCCAACGGCAGGCCGCGCGCGCGCAGGAAGAAGCCACCATGGCTGACTGGCAGGCGCGATGCGACGATCTCTGCGCGACATGCTGGCTCGGAAGGCCCAGTCCCGCTGTCGCAGAGCTGCGCCGCCTTCTGCCGATCCTGCGCCAGCTTGCCCAGAAAGACCAAGAGCGGGTCAGGATGGTGCAGCGCATCGCCAGTATCGATAAGGACATCACGCAATTCACAGCGCAGCTGCACCAGATCGCCACAGATCTGGGGGTGCACTCTGAAGCGGATATCCGCGTGCTTTGGCCCAGGCTGCGCGCGCGGCTGCAAGAGGCCCGCACCCGGCAAAGCGCGCGCCAGCGTCTGCGCGATGCCCGCGGCACTGCGCAGGACCGGCTGAATGATCTGCGCGACAGCCAGCAAGTTCTGACCCGGACCCTAGCGCCACTGCGCGCGCAGTTCGGCACAGCGCCGCTTGCCGAGATTTCAGCGCAGCTGACTGCAATCGAGCAGGCCAATGCTCTCGCGGCGGATCGCGACGCGCTTGAATCAGAGCTTGCCGAAACGCTCGCCTGCACCAAGCTAGCACCAGAAGCGGCACGGATCGAGGCGCTTGACCCTGCCGCCATGCACGCCGAGCGTGACGATCTGGAACTGCGGCTGACCGGCCAGCAGCGCGCGCAGGAAACGGCGTATGCCGAACTGTCCGCTGCACAGAAGGCGCTCGATCAGGCCGACGATGACGCCCGCGCGGCGCGGTTGCAGTCCGAACGCCAGACACTGCTGGAACAGATCACTGTCGAGGCGCAGGACTTCCTGGCCCGTCAGGCCGGGATCATCGCCTTCGAGCAGGCGCTGCGCCGCTACCGCGATACGCATCGCTCCAGCATGATGGCGCAGGCCAGTGCCGCGTTCGCGCTGCTCACAGATGGCCGCTATCAGGGGCTGACCAGCCAGCCTGACGGGCGCCGCGATGTGTTGATCGCGCAACTGGCCGAGGGCGGGTCGAAGAATGTTCAGGATCTGTCGAAAGGCACGCGGTTTCAGCTCTACCTGGCCCTGCGTGCGGCCGGTTTCGCCGAATTGGCCAAAGCGCGCCCGCTGGTCCCATTCATCGCCGATGACATTCTTGAAACCTTCGACGATACGCGCGCCGAGGCCGCCTTTCGCCTGTTCGGTCAGATGGCCGAGCAAGGGCAGGTGATCTACCTGACCCACCACGCGCATCTGTGCGATATTGCGCGCCGCGTCTGCCCCACTGTGCAGCTGCATCGCCTGAGCGCAGGATAACCGGGCCATACCCGCAACACTTGACCTTGACCTTGCCCCTGCCGCCATGTGCAGATCAGCGGGCAGGCAAGAGGGTTTCATGACCGCATCATTCAAGGCCGCGCTGTGGATGAGTGCCGCCATTTTCTCTTTCATCACCATGAGCGTGGCCGGACGCGCCGTGCAGAGCGAGCTTGATACGTTCGAGCTGATGTTCTGGCGCTCGCTGACAGGGTTGGCGATTGTCAGCATGATCGTGCTGGCGCTGCGCCGCCGCGACCCTGTGCGCCTGCGCCCGACGCGGCCCGGACTGCAGGCCCTGCGCCATGTGGTGCATTTTGCCGGGCAGAATCTGTGGTTTTATGCGCTGATGCTTATCCCGTTGGCGCAGCTGGTGGCGCTTGAATTCACCATGCCGATCTGGGTCGCGCTGCTGGCCCCACTGCTGTTGGGCGAACACTTCACGCGCCAGCGGCTTGTGGTCGCAGCCCTCGGCTTCGCGGGTGTGCTGCTTGTCGCGCAACCCGGGTTTCAGACCTTCGGCACCGGTCATATGGCGGCCATGGGGGCCGCCCTGGGGTTTGCGCTGAATATCATATTGACGAAACAGATCATGCGACAGGACAGCGTGCTTTGCGTCTTGTTCTGGATGTCGCTCAGCCAAGGGCTGATGGCGCTTGTCCTCAGTCTGTGGGGCGGGTTCACCTGGCCCTCGTCAGCGATCTGGGGCTGGATCCTGCTGGTCGGAATCACGGGCCTGAGCGCCCATTTCGCTCTGAATTCCGCGCTTGCCCTTGCCCCTGCCACCACTGTCGCACCGATGGAATTCGCGCGCCTGCCGCTGATCGCGCTGGTGGGGCTATGGCTGTTCGATGAGCCGCTTGACAGTTTGGTCTTTCTGGGTGCTGCAGTGATTTTCGGCGCGAACTGGATCAATCTGCGCCGGGCGGATGCGGGGCTTGTACGCCAGGGCCTGACACGTGATCCGTCCTGAGCGGAACATGCGTGCTCCCGGAGTTTTCAGGAACCTCGTTGCAAAAAGCCTGTTCACAGAAAGGCGGAACTGTGGTTTTTAACAGGGGCTCGTCTGTATTGACGCGTCAAGACAAAATACCATGGGAGGACTATATGGATCGTCGTTCATTTCTGAAAACCTCGGCACTCGGCGGCACTGCGGCTGCGGCCTCGACACTCGCTGCGCCCGCTGTCGCACAGGGTCGCATCACCTGGCGAATGGTCACCACATGGCCGCGCAATTTCCCCGGTCTGGGCACTGGCGCGCAGCGCGTGGCCGACCGGATCAACGCCGCCGCCGATGGCGCACTGACCATCGAAGTCTTTGCTGCAGGCGAGATGGTCCCTGCACTGCAATCGCTTGATGCGGTCATCGATGGCTCTGCGGAAATGAGCCATGGTGCCGCCTATTACTGGCTGAACAAGTCGCAGGGTCTGGGCTTCTTTACCGGGGTTCCCTTTGGAATGACCTCGCGCGAATTGGCAGCATGGGTGCGCTATCTGGGCGGGCAGGAACTTTGGGACGACATCTATGATGATTTCGGTCTTATCGGCTTCCTGTCGGGCGACACGGGCACGCAGGCCGGTGGCTGGTTCCAGAATGAACTTTCGGGCATTGACGACATTCAGGGCATTCGCTTCCGCACACCCGGTCTGGGCGGTCAGGTCTGGCAGAAGATGGGCGCGTCGGTCACCAACCTGGCCGGTGGTGAAATCTTTGCGGCGCTGCAATCGGGCGCCTTGGATGCCGCTGAATTCGTGGGCCCTTACAACGACCGCGCGCTGGGTTTCCATCAGGTCCGCAGCCATTATTACACCATGTCCTTCATCGAGCCGGGTCTGGCGACCGAACTGGCCGTGGACAAGGCCAAATTCATGGACCTGCCTGCCAATCTGCAGGGCATAGTGCGCGACGCCTGCCAGGCTGAATATGATCAGGTGCCATCGGAATTCTATGCCAATGACCCGATAGCGCTGGCGGATATGATCGAGAATCATGGCGTGATCGCGCATAAGGACTGGCCCGAGAGCATTCTCGAAGCCGGTGCGGCAGCATCGCGTGAATTGCTGGTCGAAATTCTGGACGGGGGCGACACGAAGACAAAAGCGGTGGCGGAAAGCTTCGTGCAGAACCTCAACCTGCTGCGCACGCGCACCGAGAACACCGATCTGACATTCGCGCTGGCGCGCGAAAGGTATTTCGACATCTCGGATCTGGGCTGAACGGCCTGCTTCCTGAACATGCGTGGCCCCGGAACAGTTCCGGGGCCATTTTCGCTTTAACTGCGGGAGAGCCTCATGGTCGCGCTGGCCTATCTCATGCGCCTTATCAACCTCGCCAATCGTGTGATGGGCAATCTGTTCATGTGGCTTTCAGTCGGGATCGTTCTGGTCTGTTTCTGGGTTGTGGTGGAACGCTATGTGTTTTCCAACACGCGCTTGTGGATGCAGGATCTTTACCCTTGGATGAACGGGGTGATGTTCACGGCGGTCGCCGGATATGCGCTGTACCGCAATGACCATGTGCGGGTGGATATCTTCTACCGGCCGGCCTCGACCCTGCGCAAGGCATGGCTGGACCTGCTTGGGGTCTGCATTTTCCTCATGCCCTTTGCCTGGGTGGTCTGGACCTATTGTTTCACCTTCGTGCAACGGTCCTGGCGATTGGGCGAAGCTTCGGCCAATCCTGGCGGGATGCCGGGGCTATGGGTGCTCAAGACATTCATTCTTGTCTTCGCTGTCGCCATTGCCTTGCAGGGCATCGCCATGGCGATCCGGTCAATCCTGATCATCGCCGGGCGCTATGATCTGGTGCCCGAGGATTACCGCTACAAATACGACACGGAGACCACCTGACATGGATCCCATTCTGATCGGCGAGATCCTTGCCGGGCTGATGTTCTTTGCCGTGATCGGCTTTCTGCTGATCGGGTTTCCCGTGGCCTTCACCCTGGCGGGCACTTCGGTGCTGTTCGCCTATCTGGGCCTTTATTTCGGCGTGTTCGACTTGTCGAACCTGCGCGCGCTGGCCGGGCGCTATACGGGCTACATGATCAATGAAGTGCTGGTCGCAGTGCCCTTGTTCATCTTCATGGGCGTGATGCTGGAGCGCAGCAATATCGCTGAACAGTTGCTGACCACGATGGGCAAGCTGTTTGGCAATATGCGCGGGGGCTTGGGGATTTCCGTGATCCTTGTGGGCGCGCTTCTGGCGGCCTCGACCGGGGTTGTGGGGGCGACAGTGGTCACGATGGGGCTGATCTCGCTGCCTGCGATGATGCGCGCGGGCTATGATCCGAAACTGGCCTCTGGCGCGATCTGCGCAAGCGGTACGCTAGGGCAGATCATCCCGCCCTCGACTGTGCTGATCTTCATGGGTGATATGATCGCAGGCATGAACAGCCAGGTCCAGATGAGCCTTGGCAATTTCGCGCCCAAGACCGTCTCGGTGGGCGATCTTTTCGCAGGGGCGATCATTCCGGGGCTGCTGCTGGTCGCGCTCTACATCCTGTACATCCTGTACAAAGCCATCTTCGACCCCGAAAGCTGCCCGGCAACCCCGGTCCCGCCTGAAGAGAAAAAGGGGCTGTGGAAAGAAATCCTGTTTGCGCTGATCCCGCCCCTTCTGCTGATCGCCGCCGTGCTGGGCTCGATCCTGGGCGGGATTGCAACCCCGACCGAGGCCGCTTCCGTGGGCGCCGTGGGCGCGACACTGCTGGCCGCGCTGCGCTGGCGGCTGTCGCTCGCTGTCTTCACCGAAGTCGCGCGGCGGACAGCGGTGATTACATCGATGATCTTCATCATCCTTTTTGGTGCATCGGTCTTCGCGATCGTGTTCCGCCAGATGGGCGGCGACAATCTGGTGCGCGAATTCCTGACCTCGATGCCCGGTGGCGCGATGGGGGCGATGATCGTCGTGATGCTGATCATGTTCGTGCTGGGCTTCATCCTCGACACGTTCGAGATCATCTTCATCGTGCTGCCGATCACAGCACCGACGCTGCTCTTGCTAGGCGTCGATCCGGTGTGGCTGGGGGTGATGATCGGGGTCAATCTGCAAACCAGCTTCCTGACGCCGCCTTTCGGGTTTTCGCTGTTCTACCTGCGCGGCGTGGCCCCCAATTCGGTAAGCACCGGCATGATCTATCGCGGTGCAGTCCCCTTCGTGGCCCTGCAGGTTTTCGGCATAGCGCTTCTGTTCATCTTCCCGGGTTTGGTGCTCTGGCTGCCATCCGTCCTGTTCTAGTCTTCGCCAGCTGACAGAAGATACCCTATGACTGCTTGGAGCCTTTTGAGGTCAGTGGCTCGCGTGCGTCAATCCGCGCAGCGTCGGGCCGCAGTGCGGCGATCCTCGGTCAGGGCTGTTGTACTTTATGCTGACCAAATCCGCGCAAGATCAGAACTTTGCGCTAGTGGCAGCCAAATCGCCGTGCCCGTGGGCGGCCCGGCGATGCGCGGCGGCCTACGGCCTTGATTCCGCGCAAAAGATGCAGTGACATGGCGGTTTAGTCCGCATGGCTGACCTTGGCCACTGACGCCGTCTGGCACACGGGAACCTTGTGCGAGATGGTGAACACCGCGCTGGCTGACAGCGCACCTGTTCATCAAAGGGCACTGGCGCAAATGACGCCATGACGGGTTTGACCGAGGCTCCTAAGCATTCCCGGCAGGCGCAGAAATTTGATTGTATACCATTGTGCACTGTTTACGCAGCTGTAAAATACCCTTATAAAGCGCTCAAAATCACCAAGGGGGCTGACGCCATGAAAGACATTTCCATTCCCGACATCATCTATACCAAGGTTGACGAAGCGCCCGAACTTGCCTCTGCATCGCTTCTGCCGATCATCCAGAGCTTCGCAAGCGCGGCCGGGATCAGTGTTGGTACGCGTGATATTTCGCTCGCAGGCCGCATCATCTCGGCTTTCCCCGAGTATCTGACCGAAGATCAGCGGATCAGCGACGATCTTGCCGAATTGGGCGAGTTGGTCAAAACACCCGAAGCCAATGTCATCAAGCTGCCCAATATTTCGGCCTCCGTCCCGCAGCTTGTGGCCGCTGTGAAGGAATTGCAGTCGCAAGGCTATGCACTGCCCGACTATCCCGAAGCCCCTGCAACAGAAGATGAGAAGGCAGTGCGCGCGCGCTATGATGCGATCAAGGGGTCGGCTGTGAACCCGGTTCTGCGCGAAGGCAATTCCGACCGCCGCGCCGCTGCCGCTGTCAAGAATTTCGCCCAATCAAACCCACATCGCATGGGCAAATGGACCGCTGACAGCCAGACCGAAGTCTCTTCAATGGCGGGCGGTGATTTCTTCTCGAACGAGACATCGGCCACATTGCAAGAGGCTGCCAGCGCGAAAATCGCTCTGATCAGCGAAGATGGCACGGAAACCGTGCTGAAAGACGGCCTGTCCTACCCCGCCGGCACTGTCGTCGATGCCACCTTCATGTCCGCGCGGGCGCTGTCGGAATTTCTGGAGGCGGAAATCGCGCGCACGAAAGAGAAAGGCACGCTTTTCTCGCTGCATATGAAAGCCACCATGATGAAGGTCTCGGACCCGATCATCTTCGGCCACGCCGTCCGCGCCTGGCTGAAACCAGTCTTCGAGAAACATGGCGACAAACTGGCCGCCATGGGCGTGAACCCCAATTCCGGCCTCGGCGATCTGTTGGCGCGGGTCAAGGATGATGCCGAAATCATGGCCGCGATCGAGGCCGTCACAGCCGAACGCCCACCCATGTATATGGTGAATTCCGACAAGGGCATCACCAATCTGCATGTGCCATCCGATGTGATCATCGATGCGTCCATGCCCGCGCTCATTCGCGGCGGTGGCAAAGGCTGGGGTCCGGACGGGGCCGAGCATGACACGAATTGCGTCATTCCCGACAATTCCTATGCGCCCGTCTATGACGAAACGATCAAGTTCTTCAAAGCCAATGGTGCGCTCAACCCGGCCACAGCCGGC
Organism: Natronohydrobacter sp.; assembly: GCA_007123015.1. Taxonomy (GTDB): domain Bacteria; phylum Pseudomonadota; class Alphaproteobacteria; order Rhodobacterales; family Rhodobacteraceae; genus Roseinatronobacter. The sequence goes on from SKSL01000186.1 coordinate 20,161, forward strand.
ACGGTGCAGAATATCGGCCTGATGGCGCAGAAGGCAGAAGAATATGGCAGCCACCCCACCACATTCGAGATCCCGCATGACGGGACCGTGCGCATGGTGCTGGAAGATGGCACTGTGATCCATGAGCATAAGGTCGAGACAGGTGATATCTGGCGCTCGGCCTCGGCGCGCAAGGCGCCCATCGAAGACTGGGTACAGCTTGCCATCGACCGTCAGGCCGCGACGGGCTACCGCGCGATCTTCTGGCTGGACAAGGATCGCGCCCATGACGCTGAACTGATTTCCTATGTGATGCCGATGCTTGACGCGCAGGGCGTGGCCGACAAGTTCGAAATCATGGCCCCGCGCGAAGCGACCCGCGCGTCGCTCGAAACCATCACCAAAGGCGAGAACACGATTGCCATCACTGGCAATGTGCTGCGCGACTATCTGACCGATCTGTTCCCCATTCTGGAACTTGCGACCAGCGCCAAGATGCTGTCCATCGTCAAGCTGATGAATGGTGGTGGCTTGTTCGAGACTGGCGCAGGTGGCTCGGCCCCGAAACATGTGCAGGACCTGGTCAGCACAGGCCATTTGCGCTGGGACAGCCTGGGCGAGTTTTGTGCCCTGGGCGAGAGTTTCCGTTTTCTGGCAGATAGCAAGAGCCATGCCAAAGCGCGGATCCTCGGCGATGCTGTCGATGTGGCGACACAGGGTGTTCTGGATAATGACCGCTCGCCGGGCCGCAAAACCGGACAGCCAGATAACCGCCACAGCCATTACTGGTTCGCGCGCTACTGGGCCGAGGCGATAGCCGCACAGAGCGAAGACGCGGATCTGGCCGCACATTTCGCCCCCATGGCAAAGGCGCTGGCAGAAGGAGAGGCGCAGATCGTGCAGGAATTGCTCGATGCGCAGACCCGCCCAGTCGATCTGGGCGGCTACTATCACGGGGACCCGGTCAAGACCGCCGCTGTGATGCGCCCCTCTGCAACATTCAACGCAATCATTGACTGAGTGCAGGCAACGCCCCGGTTCGCCGGGGCGTTGCCCAAATCCGCACAACCGGGCTGGTCAACAGCAGCTGGGCGCTGGTACACACCGACTGTCAGACGCCAAGTAATTGCTCTGTAATCCCTGCGAAAAGCGCAATACCGGGCGCGATAAGGGGGTCCGGGAAATCATAAGCGGGGTCGTGCAGCGCCGGTTGCGCCTCTCCTGCGCCCAGAAAGACCAGTGCCATGCGCGTGACCTGACTGAAGGCGCCGAAATCCTCGGACGGGCGCATAGGAAAGGTGAACCGGGCCGTCGGCAGATCAAGGCGGGCCTGCACGGCCTGCACAATCTCTGCTGCTGCCGGATCATTGACGCTTGCATGAAACGCGTCATGACGCGTGATGTCACAGCGCACACCCGTCGCCGCAGCTGCGATCCCGGCGCAGAGCCTGGCCTCCAGATCAGCCAGCACAGCATCATCATAGCCGCGCAGAGTGATCCAGGCTTCGGCCGAAGCCGGGGCGATGCCGAAAGCAGGCTGCCCCAAGGACATGTGGCACAATGTGGCCAGCCCAAAATGCGGCCCCATGGGGCCCGGCGTCATATAGGGTGCAAGCAGGTCCATGATGGCCGCCAGGACTGGCGCAGGCGAGCGCCCGGTCTCTGGCTGCGCAGCATGGGCTTCGCGGCCCGTCAGCCGGACGCGCAGCCCGACAGAGGCGCAACTTGCAGGCCCCGGCGCAACGGCCACATGCCCCAGCCCAAGCCCCGGCATGTTATGCAACGCAAAGGCCCAATCGGGTCGCAGCGCGTCAAACTGCGGATCCGCCAGAACGGCGCGCGCCCCGGCCCCGGTCTCTTCCGCAGGCTGGAACAGCAGCACGACTTGCCCTGATCCCGGCGGATTCCGCGCAATCCACAGGCCAAGCCCAGCGAGGATCGCCATATGCCCGTCATGCCCGCACAGATGCGCCGCACCCGTCACGCGTGACGCATGATCCAGCGCTGTCTGCTCGACGATCGGCAGCGCATCGAGCTCTGCGCGGAACATCACACGCGGACCCGCACGCCCGCTGTCATAGACCAGCGCCAACCCGGTTCCGCCAAGACCCGGAACCACCCGCGCAGGCTTTGTCAGGTGCAGAAACTCCAGCAGCTGCGCAGCAGTCGCAGTTTCCTGCCCAGACAGATCCGGGGCCATATGCAACTTGCGCCGCAACGCGATCAGTCTGGCCATGTCATCGGCGGGCAGAAGCTGCCGTGTCACCTGCCTGGTCATGACGGGCGACCGGTGCATATCTGTCTGACTGGCGTCGAAGACCTTGGGCGTACCGCCCCACGCGCCGGCATTCTGTCACCACGAAAAAAGGCCGCACCAAATGGGCGGCCCATCACGCATACTGCGCATGTCAGATCAATCGTTGACCGCATCCTTGAGCGCCTTGGCGATGGTCACTTTCACAGCCTTGTCGGCCGCCTTGGTCATCGTCTCGCCCGTGGCAGGATTGCGCACCAGGCGCTCGGGACGCGCACGGCACATGATCTTGCCAATTCCCGGCAGCGTGATTGCACCCCCGGCGGCGACTTCTTCGATGACAACTTCAGCCACAGCATCCAAGGCGGCGCTTGCGGTCTTCTTGTCGGAACCCATTTTTTCGGCCAGCGCAGCAACAAGCTGCGTCTTGGTCATCGGCTTGGCATTCATAAAACGCTCCTAGATGTAACTGCGGCACCCTGTCCGCACGGTTTTGCAGCGCATATAGCCCGGAATTTTTCAGGCGTGCAATCGCAGGACGCGGGAAAATTTTCGCAACACGGCACAATCAGCACGATGACGCAGGGTTTTTTCGGCCCTGGATCCCCGACGGCTAATAACCGGGCGTGTGTCACATGGATCTTCGTCTGCCCGCGCGCTTCGGCGGCCCTGTGTCAGATTGTTCTTGCCCTATAGAAACGCCGTCTCATCAAAGGAACGCAATTTGCGGCTGTGAATCTTCTCCAGCGGCATCTCGCGCAGCAATTCCATCGCACGGATCCCAATCTGCAAATGCCGCGCAACCTGTGTCTTGTAGAAGCTTGACGCCATGCCGGGCAATTTCAGCTCACCATGCAGCGGCTTGTCAGAGACGCAAAGCAGCGTCCCGTAAGGCACCCGAAACCGAAATCCATTGGCGGCAATCGTCGCACTTTCCATATCCAGCGCAATCGCCCGCGACTGGCTCAGACGCTGAACAGGTCCGGATTGATCGCGCAACTCCCAGTTGCGGTTATCAATCGTGGCGACAGTACCTGTGCGCATGATCTTCTTCAGGGCATAGCCCTCAAGCTCGGTCACTTCGGCGACGGCATCCTGCAGCGCGATTTGAATTTCCGCCAGCGCCGGAATGGGCACCCAGACTGGCAGATCCGCGTCCAGTACATTGTCTTCGCGCAGATAGGCATGGGCGAGGACGAAATCGCCCAGCGCCTGAGAATTGCGCAGTCCAGCACAATGGCCGACCATCATCCAGGCATGCGGGCGCAGCACAGCGATATGATCCGTCGCCGTTTTCGCATTCGATGGCCCGACCCCGATATTGACCAATGTGATCCCGGCCCCTTCTGCGCGTTTCAGATGATAGGTCGGCATCTGCGGCAACCGCGCAAGCTGCGGGATTGGCGCTTCGGGATCAGTGATGACCGTATTGCCGGGAGCAACAAAGGCCGTGTAGCCGCTGTCCGGGTCGCGCAGTTGGGCGCGCGCAAAGGCTTCGAATTCATCGACATAGAACTGATAATTGGTAAACAGGATGTAATTCTGGAAATGATCCGCCGCTGTCGCTGTGTAATGCGCAAGCCGCGCCAGCGAGTAATCGACGCGCTGCGCTGTGAACAGCGCCAGCGGGCGCGAGCCATCCGCGTTCAGGCTGCGGTCCCCGTTGACGATATCATCATTCGTCGTCGAAAGGTCGGGCACGTCGAAGATATCGCGCAGCGACAGGGCCATATCGCCATTTTCGGGCAAGGTCACATCTCCACGCCCGGCCATGGCGAAATGCAGCGGGATCGGGGTGCTGGAAGACCCGATCATGACGGCAACAGCATGGTTCTGGATCAGAAGCCCGAGCTGCTGGCGCAGGTAATTGCGAAACAGCATAGGCTGCGTGATGGTCGCTGCATAGACCCCCGGCTCGGTGACATGCCCGAAACTCAGCCGCGAGTCGATCTGGTCGTAGCGCGCCGTCGTCAGGCGGATTTCCGGGTAAAAGGCACGATAGCGCGCATGAGGCGTGCTGCCTTGTGCAAGCTGATTAAACGCGTCGATCAGGAAATTCGTGGCCTCCAGATACAGCCGCTCCAGATGGGCGACCGCATCAGCCGCATCCGAAAACACCTTCGGGGCGACAGAGTCAGGGGTCAGGATGGGCAGGCTTTTGGCAAAGGTCATGAAATATCCTGTCATTCGCGGGCGTGGAAAGCTGGCGCGCCCGAACTTTGCCACTGCAGCCCAAGCGCGGCAAGCGGCGCTTTGCGACAAAAACGCTCTTCCCCCCTTGCGCGGGATCGAATAGCGTCTCGCGCATGACAACAGCCTATCTGACACACCCCGACAGCCTGCGCCATGAAACGCCAAACGGGCACCCAGAGCAGATCGCCCGGATCGAGGCGATCACCAAAGCCCTGAGCGCCCCGGATTTCGCGACCCTGCTGCGCCTTGATGCCCCATTGGCCGAGGACGCGCAGCTGCTTGCCTGCCATCCGGCGGCCTATATCGAGCGCATCCGCAAGGCGATCCCGGTCGCCGGGATCTATCAGCTTGATGCAGATACCCATGTCTCGAACGGGTCATTCGACGCGGCCAGCCGTGCCGCAGGCGGGGCCTGCTACGGGGTCGATCTGGTGATGGCGGGCACTGCCAGCAATGCCTTCGCCGCAATGCGCCCGCCCGGCCATCATGCCGAGACACAGACGCCCATGGGCTTTTGCCTGTTCGGATCTGTTGCCATTGCCGCGCAGCACGCCATGGACCGCTACGGTCTGAGCCGTGTCGCGGTGGTGGATTTCGACGTGCATCATGGCAATGGCACGCAGGATCTGCTCTGGACCGAAGAGCGCGCGCTCTTCATCTCCAGCCATCAGATGCCGCTCTGGCCCGGCTCTGGCCACACGGATGAGCGTGGCGCGCATGGCAATGTGATGAATCTGCCGCTGGCTCCGGGTACAGATGGCGCGGCTTTCCGGCGCATTTACGAGGATATGGTCCTGCCGCAACTCGACCGTTTCGCGCCAGAGCTGATCCTTGTTTCGGCCGGGTTCGACGCCCATCGCGCCGATCCGCTGGCGCAACTCGATCTGGTCGAGGACGATTTCGCCTGGGTCACAGGGGCCTTGTGCGATATCGCAGCCCGCCATGCCGAAGGGCGCTTGGTGTCTTGTCTGGAAGGCGGCTATGACTTGCCCGCGCTCGCAGCGAGTGTCGCGGCCCATATCCGCGTGTTGATGGAGAAAGGCGCATGAGCGAGAATCCCGTATCCGAGATGAGTTTCGAGGAAGCCCTGCGCGCGCTGGAAGAGATCGTCACTCGGCTGGAACGCGGTGATGTGGCGCTGGATCAGTCGATCACGCTTTATGAGCGCGGGGCCGCGTTGAAAAAGCACTGTGAAGCGCGGTTGAACGCCGCCCAGATGCGGGTAGAGGCGATCCGCTTGGCCGAAGAGGGCACCCCCAAAGGCACGGAGCCGTTTTCGGCATGAGCGCTTTCGCCCGCGCGCTGGCCGAGCACGCGCCCCGGATCGAGGCGCGCTTGCAGGCGGAAATCGCAGCCCTGCCTGGCTCGAATGTGCGCGACGCGATGGCCTATGCAGCGCGGGGCGGAAAGAAATTGCGCGGGTTTCTGGTTCTGGAATCGGCGCGCCTGCACGGAATCGGCCCCGAGATGGCCCTGCAGGCAGCCGCCGCCATCGAGGCGATCCACAGCTATTCGCTGGCCCATGATGATCTGCCCGCGATGGATGACGATGATCTGCGGCGCGGCCAGCCCACTGTGCATGTAAAATGGAACGAGGCGACCGCGATCCTGGCAGGTGATGCGCTGCAAACGCTGGCTTTCGGGCTTCTGGCCCGACCCGACGCCGCCCCGACCGCCGAGGCGCGGCTCGCACTGATTGCCAGCTTGGCTGATGCGTCTGGCGGCGCGGGCATGGTGCTGGGGCAAGCGCTGGATATCGAAGCGGAAAGCGCGGACAGCCCGCTGACACTGCAGGAAATTACGGCGCTACAAGCGGGCAAGACTGGCGCGCTGATCGCTTGGTCGGCCTGCGCCGGGGCACGGATGGCCGGGGCAGACCCCGCCCCGCTTGCAGCCTATGCGGCAGCACTGGGGCTGGCGTTTCAGATTGCCGATGACGTCCTTGACGTCGAAGGCGATGCCGGGCTGGCAGGCAAGCGGCTGCAAAAGGACGCGGACGCCGGCAAAGCCACATTCGTGTCCCTGCTGGGGCTTGACGGCGCGAAAGCCCGCGCGCGCGCACTTGTCGCAGACGCGCAGGACGCCCTTGCCTGCTATGGGTCCGGAGCACATCTGTTGTGCGATGCTGCCGAATTCGTTATCACGCGTGAGAATTGAACGCGGCGCTATCCGCCGACACAAGCGCGGCGCTGCCGCAGTGCGAAGAGTATCTGATGCCGAATACACCCCTTCTCGACAAAGTGCATGTCCCTGCTGATCTGAAATCCCTCAGCGACCGTGAATTGCGTCAGATCGCCGATGAATTGCGCCTTGAGACCATCGCGGCAGTGTCCGAGACCGGGGGTCATCTGGGCGCGGGTCTGGGGGTCGTGGAATTGACGGTTGCGCTGCATGCTGTGTTCGACACCCCGCGCGACCGGCTGATCTGGGATGTGTCGCACCAGTGTTACCCGCACAAGATCCTGACAGGACGGCGCGACCGGATACGTACTTTGCGCCAGAAGGATGGCCTGTCAGGCTTCACCAAGCGCAGCGAGTCGCCATATGACCCGTTCGGGGCCGCGCATAGCTCGACCTCGATTTCTGCCGCGCTGGGCTTTACTATGGCGCGCGAATTGGGCGGGGCGCCGGACCCGTCCCTGGGCGATGCCATCGCGGTCATCGGGGATGGCGCGATCAGTGCGGGCATGGCCTATGAGGCGCTGAACAATGCCGGCCATCTGGGCCGCCGCATGTTTGTCGTGCTGAACGACAATGAAATGTCCATTGCGCCGCCCACGGGGGCCATGTCGTCTTACCTGTCGCGCATCTATGCCGACAAGCCCGTGCAAGAGCTGAAAAACGCAATGAAGGGTGCCCTTTCGCTGCTGCCACCCCCGTTGCAGGAAGGCGCGCGGCGGGCGAAAGATCTGCTCAAACATGTCACAGTCGGTGGCACCTTGTTCGAGGAACTGGGTTTCAACTATATCGGCCCGATTGATGGGCATGACATGGATCAACTGCTCTGGGTCTTGCGCACCCTGCGCGAGCGGGCCGATGAGCCCTATCTGATCCACGTTCTGACGCAAAAGGGCAAAGGCTATGCGCCTGCCGAAGGCGCGGCAGATCGTGGCCACGCGCGGGCGAAATTCGACATGGTGACAGGCAAGCAGCAAAAAGCGGCCTCGAATGCGCCAAGCTATACCAAGGTCTTTGCCGAAAGCCTGATCGCTGAAGCCCAGCGCGATGAGCGGGTCGTCGCAGTGACGGCTGCCATGCCGGACGGGACAGGGTTGGACCTGTTTGCCAGGCAGTTTCCGAAGCGCATGTTCGATGTAGCGATTGCCGAACAACATGGGGTGACCTTCTGCGCCGGGCTTGCCGCCGGGGGCATGAAGCCGTTTTGCGCGATGTATTCGACCTTTTTGCAGCGCGGCTATGATCAGGTGGTCCATGACGTGGCAATCCAGCGCCTGCCCGTGCGCTTTGCCATCGACCGCGCCGGGCTGGTAGGCGCAGACGGGGCGACCCATGCCGGCAGTTTCGATGTCGCCTATCTGGCCAATCTGCCTGGATTCGTGGTCATGGCAGCAGCGGATGAGGCAGAGCTCGTGCATATGGTCGCCACGGCTGTCGCGCATGATGATGGCCCCATCGCCTTCCGCTTTCCCCGCGGCGAAGGCGAAGGCGTGGAAATGCCCGACCGCGGCAAAGTGCTGGAGATCGGCAAAGGCCGGATGATCCGACAGGGCAAGGGTGTGGCGATCCTGTCTTTCGGCACAAGGCTGGGGGAAGTGCTGCGCGCCTGCGAAAGCCTGAGCGCGAAAGGGATCACGCCCAGTGTCGCGGATGCGCGTTTCGCCAAACCACTGGATCGCGAGCTGATCCTGCAGCTTGCCCGCGAACATGATGCGCTGATCACCATCGAGGAAGGCGCCGTCGGTGGCTTCGGCAGCCATGTCTCGCAGCTTCTGTCAGACGAGGGCGTGTTCGATAACGGGCTGAGATTCCGCGCGATGGTGCTGCCCGATATCTTCATAGATCAGGCCAGCCCGCGCGATATGTATGAATTGGCCGCCATGAACGCACCGCATATCGAAGCGAAAGTACTTGAGCTGCTCAATGTCGCCCAAATGGGGAAGCGCGCCTGATCCGGCTGCGCGCCGCACCCCCGCCACCCAGCGGATGCGTATTCGGTATCTGGCCGCCTATGCGGCAGCAGCTGCAGGAAGAGGCACCGGTGCAGGCGATAGAAGCACATCATCAGCTGCCAGGTCTTTTGCATCGACCACATGCGCCACGACATGGCCATCAAGACGGATATGCGCGAGGGTCGGATCGTCTTCGGCAAAAGTGACCGTCACAGCGGGCGCAGCAATCCGATCTGCATCATAGTGCAGCACGATCTGGTCCTCAGCAGAGTTGTAATCGAGGATGACAGCAGGGGGCGCCTGTGCCAGCCAATCACCAAGGACAAATTGATCAGCACCCTCCCCGCCATGCAAGCTGTCACCCTGTCCCGCGATCAGGACATCATCGCCTTCACCACCATTCAGGATATTGGCCCCGCTGACATCATGCCCGGCCGCGTCGAAGGCCACGCCAACAAGCGTATCCTGCCCCGCTCCGCCAAAGAGCAGGTTATCGCCTGCGCCAGCAATCAGCAGATCATCCCCCCAGCCCCCTTCCAGCGTGTCACTGCCGGACCCACCGATCAGTGTATCATCCCCTTCCCCGCCGATCAGGTGGTTGTGCCCCGACCCTGCCTCAAGCCGGTCATTGCCGCCACCGCCCAGCAAGGTGTCATCACCACCCGCGCCGATCAGTGTGTCATCAGCCTCGCCACCCAGCAGAGAATCCGGTCCGTCGGTTCCGATCAGAATCTGAGGCTGCGGAGGCTCCGCAAGCGGATCGTCATCGGTACTGTGGATCCGCTCGCCAAGCTGGTCAAACCGCCCTGCATCCTGACCCAACGGCGCATCGGAATTGCCCTCAAGCATCAGGGGGTTTTGCGCAAACCAAAGCATGTCCTGCAGCGTGTCCTGCTCAGTGACCGAAGACGCGGCCCAATGCACCTGCCTGGGCTGATCTTCCCGCTCCGTGGTCTCATCTGACTCAGCCTCATCTTCCCCAAGTTCCATCAATGCAGTTGCGGATAACGCAACCGCAAGCCCCAAGAACAACCACATGGCGTCTTACCTCACATCACCCATTTTGCGATCTGTTCAGACCGCTCCCCAGGCAAGAGAATGCCAGACAGGCCGCGCATTAACGAAGCGGATTCCGTTTCACCGCCTGCGAAAACTGTAATTCTGGTTAACGCACCACAAGAGGCCGCCTCTGTGATGTCACATCCGATTGAGCCCTTTTCTTTCCCGCCAGAGTGGTTTATCGCCCAGCGCGCGGGTGCCTGATGGCAACTGCATTCAACGGCCCTGCTGGACGACATCCCGGCTTGTGCCCCCCTCAAGACAGGAGTCCCCGATGTCGATCACTGTTGAAGACAAGAACCAGATCATCAAGGATTTCGCCCGCGCTGCAGGCGACACTGGATCGCCGGAGGTGCAGGTCGCTGTGCTGACCAAGCGGATCAGCAATCTGACCGAGCATTTCAAGACGCACAAGAAAGACAACCATTCGCGTCGTGGTCTGCTGAAGCTGGTTGCGAACCGTCGCAAGCTGCTCGACTACCTGAAAAGCAAGGATGAAGGGCGCTACCGCGACCTGATTGCCAAGCTGGGTATTCGCCGCTGATCGCGCAGACTTCAGCCTGACACAACGCTCGCCCCTTCGGGCGGGCGTTTTGCTTTCTGGGCGGGTGATGGGCTGGTAAGCGCGCAGTCCGGGCTGGACATTTCCTGCCCGAACGCGCGAAACAGACATCAATCTGGTGAAGGGGGCGTGTATGGACAGCGCAGCATTGGCGACAGCGATTCTGGAGGGTGATCGTCGTGCCCTGGCCCGTGCGATCACGCTTGTCGAGAGCACACGACCCGAACATCAACGCATTGCGGGCGATCTGCTCGAACGACTTGGGTGCGCAGACAGGCAGGCGATCCGCATCGGCCTGTCCGGCACACCTGGCGTCGGCAAATCCACGTTCATCGAGAGTTTCGGCCTGATGCTCGCGGAACAAGGGCTACGCATCGCAGTTCTGGCGGTCGATCCGTCAAGCGCACGCACAGGCGGTTCGATCCTGGGCGACAAAACCCGCATGGAACAACTGGCGCGCCACCCCCATGCCTATATCCGGCCAAGCCCCAGCCAGACACATCTTGGCGGCGTCGCGCGCCGGACCCGGGAAGCCGTCGCGCTCTGCGAGGCGGCAGGCTTCGATATTGTCCTGATCGAAACTGTCGGTGTGGGACAATCCGAAACGGTCGTGGCGGAACTGTCCGATGTCTTCCTGCTGCTTCTGGCCCCTGCCGGTGGGGATGAGTTGCAGGGCGTCAAACGCGGCATCATGGAAGTCGCAGATATGATCGTGGTGAACAAGGCCGATGGCGACCTGAAAGCCACAGCCATGCGCACTTGCGCGGATTACGCTGGGGCCCTACGCCTGTTGCGCCGCCGTCCGCAGGACCCTGAGGGCTTTCCCAAGGCGCTCACTGTCTCGGCGCTTGAAGAGAGTGGTATGGATCAGGTCTGGTCCGAGATAGAGGCGCTGACCGCATGGCGGCGCGAGGCAGGGCACTGGACCGCGCGCCGGACGCAACAGGCCCGGCACTGGTTCGAAGAAGAGGTCCGTCAATCGCTTCTGGCCAGATTGCACACAGCGAAGGCGCGCGACATCACAACGCAGCTTATGGCCGAAGTCGAAACTGGCGAGATGACCGCCACACGCGCAGCCGCAAGGCTGATCGCAGAACTCTGGCCCGAAACTGATGCGGCAGCGCCCGCAGCAGATGACCGCCGCGCGACCTGACAGGATCACGAAGACCGCATCTGCGCAGGGCGACCGGAATCGCTTGACGGCGCGAGCTTAAGTGCCTAAAGCCTGCGCCCAGACACTGGCGCTGCATGGCAGGGCCATTTTTCGATATGCGCCAGCTCCCTGCCTTTAGGGTATGGCGTTCAATGTAAAAGGAATGTCCCATGTCGCGCCGTTGCGAACTGACCGGAAAAGGCCCGATGACGGGCAATAATGTAAGCCACGCCAACAACAAGACGCGCCGGCGCTTCCTGCCCAATCTGCAGGATGTGTCTCTGTTGTCGGACGCGCTTGGCCGCAGCTTCAAACTGCGCGTTTCTTCTGCTGCGCTGCGCTCGGTTGACCATCGCGGGGGTCTTGACGCTTATCTGGCGCGCGCCAAGGATGAAGAACTCTCTGCCAACGCACTGAAGATAAAGCGCGAACTGGCGAAAATGCAAGACGCGGCCTGACCTGAGAATGGCTGCCCCTCAAACTCCCCGCCTCAAGGCTTAGGAATGCACACATCTTTGGCTGTGCATTCCCGTTCTCAGCACTTGACCGTTTTTGTTGTGCATGATTCGATTGCTCTACTAATGTGGGAGGGCTTCTGTTGTGACTTCGGAAGGCTGGGTGCTGGGTGATTTCGGAGACGAACGCCTCGCGAAAAGGGGGGTCTGCTGCTCTCGGAAATGGTGGCGCATACGAGCACCTGCCTGCGCCGTCTTGCGGGTGGTCGGCGCAGTGGGATTGTTGGGTTTTCGCGCTTTCTGGCCAATCCGCGTGTGACGGCGGAGGCGGTGATTGAAGGCTGGGGAGCGGAGCTTTCGCAAGCCTGCGCGGGTCGGCATATTCTGGCGATTCAGGACACCAGCGACTTCAATTTTTCGACGACCAAAGAGCGCAGTCGCGGATTGGGTGCAATCGGGAAGGGGTCGGGACGTGGTGTTTTGCTCCACGCGATGCTGGGTGTGGATGCCGAGACGGGTGGCATTCTGGGTTTGGCCGCAGGCCGGATATGGACACGCGATGGCCGCGTAAGTGTTCTTCACCGGGCCCGACCGCTATCAGCGAAGGAATCGCATCGGTGGCTGAGCACGGCAGAGGCTGCCAAGACGGTTCTGGCCCAGGCGCAAATGGTGACTGAAATCGGTGATCGCGAGAGCGATATCTATGAGAAATGGGCGCGATTACCTGAACCGGGCTTTCATATATTGACCCGCGCCATGGCGGATCGCTCAATCTTGGAAG
>SKSL01000165.1 GCA_007123015.1 Natronohydrobacter sp.
CGGCGATCGAGACATTGGAAAGGAATGCCTGAGGCATGGAAACCAAGGCAAATTACACGCTGATCGGGGTCTTTGCCGCGCTGGGTTTTCTGGGCGTGATGGGCTTCTTTCTGGCCTTTGGGAAAATCCAGTTCGACCGGCAATTCGCCTATTACGAGGTGCGCTTTGACTCGGTCTCGGGTCTGTCGCGGGCCGCGGATGTGCGCTTTGCGGGGCTCCAGGTGGGCCAAGTGACCGATGTGCAGCTCGCACCCGACGGGGACGGGACAGTACTGGTGCGCCTCGAAGTGGATCGCGATACCCCTGTGCGCGCCGATTCCGTGGCAACTGTCGACAGCTCCGGGATTACCGGCGTTTCATTTGTGGCAATATCTCCCGGCAGTCTTGATGCCGAGCTGATCAATGACCGCACCGATGTCCCGCAGCTCGAGGCCGGACGCTCGACCATTGCGTCCTTGACCGAAGGCGCGCCGCGCGTGCTGGATGAAACCTTGCGTGTGCTTGAGCAGGTCAACCAGCTTCTGGGCGAGGAAAACCAGAACAAGGTGACGCAAATCCTGCTGAATGTCGAACAATCCACTGGCGAATTCACCCGCGCGCTGGATAGTTTTGCAAGCTTCACCGATACGATCTCGACGGCGACCGAAACTTTCGCCGAGTTCAGTGACAATCTGACCCCGATCCTGTTGCAGGCAGAAAAGACAGTCGAGAGCCTGCAATTCGCCATTGATGAATTTGCATTGCTGGCAACCGAATCGCGCATCACCTTCGAGACCGGGACAGCCACCTTGCAGACGGTCGATGATTTCGTGGCCCAGGACATGACCGAGATGGTCACGCAGCTGCGCGCCGCCGCAGATCAGGTCAGCGCCGAGATCACGGACCTCTCGCGCGAGGCGCAGGTGACATTCGCCGAATTTTCGCGCACAGGCGCTGCGGCGACCGAGCGCATCGAGGCGCTCGACCCCGCCCTTGCGCGCGTCGAGCCGCTTCTGGCGCGGGCCGACACAGCGCTCGAAGCGCTGGAAGAAATGTCGCGCAATGTCGATGCGCTGGTTTCGGGCGATGGGGCACTGCTGGTCGCGGAAGCGCGCGAAATGGTGCAATCAGCGACTGTGGCCACGCGCAGCATTGCCGATGTGGCCGAGAATGATCTGCCTGCGATCATGACCGATGTGCGCGATGCCACAGCTGATATCCGCCGCGTGGTCGCCACAGTCGGGGCCGATATGGAGCAAGTCTCGGGTCGGATCGAGGCGCTGTCGGATAGCGGTGTGCAAACGCTTGCTCAGGTGACCGAAACCTTCGCCAATGCCAATGTGACGCTTGACGCGATCAATCGCGCGCTTGCCACCAGCGAGGGCGCGATTCAGGCTGCCGAGCGTGCCTTTATCGGCGCTGATCGTGTGATCAACGAGGACATCGGCCAGATCACGGCGGATCTGCGCGATGTTCTGGGCCGACTGGGGCGCGCAGTGGACTCGGTTTCGGCCGATATTCCGGAAGTAACGGCAGATCTGCGCCGCACCGCCGAAACCGCCGCGCGTGCCTTCGACGATCTGGGCCGGATGGTGCGTGACAGTTCCGGACCTGTGCGCGATTTCACCACATCCGGCCTGCCCAATATCACCCAGCTTGCCCGCGAGACGCGCGGTCTGATCACCAATCTGGACCGCCTGACGCGCCAGATCGAACGTGACCCTGCGCGTTTCCTGCTCAATCGCCAGACACCGGAGTTCAGAAGATGACCTTTCCCAGACGCAACTTTCTGGCCGGGGTGGGGGCTGTGTCACTGCTCTCTGGTTGTGGGGCCTTGTCCGCGATTGGTGACGCGACCACGCCGCTTGACGCCTATGAGCTGCGCGCGCCGGATTTGCCGCAAGCCGGGCGCTCTCTCGCCCGTTCGCTCAGCATCGAGACGCCGACCACCTCGGGGGCGCTGAATGTCGACCGCATCCTGATCCGGCCCAATGCTCTGCAATCGCTTTACCTGCCCGGCGCGCGCTGGTCGGATGATGCACCGCTGATGTATCAGACAGTGATGCTGCGCGCCTTCGAGGATACAGGCGCGCTGGCCTATGTCGGGCGCAGACCCTTGGGCACCACGGGCGACTTCGCGCTGATCTCCGAGATCACGGATTTTCAGGCGGAACTTTCCGAAGACGGCAACAGTGCGGTCGCCCGTATCCGCTTGGTCGCCCGGATCGTGCGCGAAGCGGATGCGCGCGTGCTGTCGCGGCGCAGCTTTCAGGCGATTGCGCCCGTGGCCTCGACCGACACGCTGGAGATCGTGCAGGCGTTCAAACAGGCATCCGATGAAGTGCTGAACGATCTGGTGCGCTGGGGGCTGCAGGTGATGGGGGTGCGATTGCCTGTGGCATAGGACGTGTTGCAGCTCTTCGTGGGGCTCTGCCGTCGCCATTGTCGCTTGAACCAATGGCGCAACCATGGCGACCTATGGGATATTTTGGCAATAATGAAAGAGATTAGAGTGTGATTCGCGGTCTTTA
Source organism: Natronohydrobacter sp. (assembly GCA_007123015.1). GTDB lineage: Bacteria > Pseudomonadota > Alphaproteobacteria > Rhodobacterales > Rhodobacteraceae > Roseinatronobacter. Next base: position 2,511 of record SKSL01000165.1, read on the forward strand.
TGATTGGACGCTGTCCTTGGCGCGGCATAGGCATGCGCTTTGGGCCCTGGCTTTCGTAGCTTTCATCGAAAGCTCGGTCTTTCCGATCCCCCCCGATGTGCTGATGATCGCAATGATCGTGGCGCAGCCTTCGCGCGCTTTCGTGATCGCGGCTGTGGCGACTGTCGCCTCTGTCGCGGGCGGATTGCTCGGTTACTGGATCGGTTATGGCGCATTCGAGACCATCGGTCGGCCCGTGCTCGAATTCTACGGCAAGGATGCCTATTTCGCCGAGTTTCAGGCGCGATACAACGAATGGGGTGCCTGGGCCGTACTGATCGCGGGTGTGACACCGTTTCCATACAAAGTGATCACCATCCTCTCAGGCGTCACGGGCCTGTCGCTGGGGGTGTTCCTGATCGCCTCATTGATCGCGCGGGCCTTCCGGTTTTTCATCGTCGCGGCGCTGTTATGGAAATTCGGCGTACCGATTCGTGATTTCATCGAGGCCCGTCTGGGTCTTGTTTTCTCTGTGTTGATGGCGCTTTTGTTGGGCGGCTTCCTGGCAGTGAGGTTTTTGTGATGCAAAGGCAGGTGCAGCTTCTTGCACTGGCAGGGTCTGCCGGATTGTTGCTGGGGGCGCTGGCCTTTGAATATATCGGCGGTATGGCACCCTGTCCGCTGTGCATCTGGCAACGCTGGCCGCATGTTGTGGCGCTGCTTGGGGCGGGTGCACTGGTGCTGGCCAGTCCAATCTTTGCGCTGGTGGGCGCTTTGGGCGCGGCCACGTCGGGCGGGATCGCGGTTTATCATACAGGCGTCGAGCGCAGATGGTGGTCCGGTCCCGAAAGTTGCGGGGCGCCCGATGTGTCCGGGCTGTCTGCCGATCAATTACTCGCACAGATCATGGAGGCCCCCGTCGTCCGCTGTGACGAGGTGCCCTGGGAATTGCTTGGCCTGTCCATGGCCAGCTGGAACGCTGTTGCATCTTTTGGCATCGCGGCCCTGTGGCTGGCCAGCCTGCGCCTGCGTTAATGCAGCCGAAGGTCGCGCTTGCTGAACTTGCCGACCTCGAATTCCCCGACGACATTGCGCCATTCACTGGCCGCCAGCTGTTTGCGATGGGTGAAGCGGACAGAATGGAGCGGCCCGTCGATACTGTCCTGCCAGAATTCTATGAATTCGAACAGGCGTGGATAGTCAGGGGCCAGATCATAGTCCTGCCAGACAAAGGTGTTCAGGACATGGATATGGTCCGGCATACGGTAGATCATTTCAGCCGTGGTCAGACCGTAACCTTTGAGCATGAGTTCAACAGCGCGTGTTTCCATATGATACCTCTTTTCGCCCCTCCTTGTTTGAAATCTTGCCAGAGAAAAGATAATAATCAATAAAAACATGTTGTTGGCAGGGTGTGCTTCTGGCTGCCAAGGGAAAGCGGGGCTGGGCATTGCGCCCTATATCGTGCATCTGATAAGGTGCCGGCAACCATATCTAGACCACACGACCAGCCTGCGAGGATGACGTGAGCGACACCCCGGAACCCCCTGAAAACATGGATCAAATGCCGCCTTCCGGTCCATCTGTGTCGATCACGCAGGAAATGCGTGCGTCCTACCTCGATTACGCCATGAGCGTGATCGTCAGTCGCGCGATCCCGGATCTGCGTGATGGATTAAAACCTGTGCATAGGCGCATTCTGTATTCGATGCAGATGAACGGCTTCACGCATGACAAGCCCTATCGCAAATCCGCGCGTGTTGTGGGCGATGTGATCGGCAAATATCACCCGCACGGGGATTCGGCGGTCTATGAGGCCCTTGTGCGCATGGCGCAGCCCTTTTCGATGTCTTTGAAGCTCCTCGACGGGCAGGGAAATTTCGGGTCCATGGATGGGGATAACGCAGCCGCGATGCGCTACACAGAAGTGCGCATGGACAAGTCCGCGAGTTTCCTTTTGGCCGATATCGACAAGAACACGGTCGATTTCCAGGACAATTATGACGGGCAGGATCGCGAACCGACAGTGCTGCCCGCGCGCTTCCCCAATATGCTGGTCAATGGCGCAGGCGGGATTGCCGTCGGGATGGCCACGAATATCCCGCCGCATAATCTGGGCGAAGTGATCGATGCGACGCTGGCTCTGATCGAGAACCCGGATTTGACCAGTTCGGATCTGATGCATTTCGTGCCAGCGCCGGATTTTCCGACGGGTGGTCTGATCCTCGGCCGTTCGGGCGCGCGCAAGGCCTATCTTGATGGGCGCGGCTCGGTCGTGGTCCGCGCGAAGACCCATATCGAAGAAATACGCAAGGACCGCTTTGCGATCATCGTCGACGAGATCCCGTATCAGGTGAACAAATCCACCATGGTCGAGAAGATCGCCGACACAGTGCGCGAGAAGAAGATCGAAGGGATCGCCTCGGTCGCAGATGAATCCGACCGCGTGGGCGTGCGGGTGGTGGTCGAGTTGAAGCGCGATGCCACGCCCGATGTGGTGCTGAACCAGCTGTTCCGTTTCACCCCGATGCAGGTGTCTTTCGGGTGCAACATGCTGGCGCTGAATGGCGGGCGGCCGGAACAACTCAGCCTGCGCGACTTCCTGAGCGCCTTCGTGGGCTTCCGCGAGGAAGTGGTCACACGGCGTACAGCGTTTGAATTGAACAAGGCGCGCGAGCGGTCCCATGTGCTTTGCGGTCTGGCTGTCGCTGTGTCCAATGTCGATGAGGTGGTGGCCACGATCCGCGCCTCGGCTGACCCGGCGGAAGCGCGTGAGCGGCTGATGACCCGGCGCTGGCCTGCGGCAGATATCGCGGCCTATATTCGGCTGATCGACGATCCCAGCCATACGATGAATGACGACGGCACCTATAACCTGTCGGAAGTGCAGGCGCGCGCGATTCTGGACCTGCGGCTGCAGCGGCTGACCGCGATGGGGGTGAAGGAAGTCACTGATGAGCTGGAAGCCCTGGCTGCCAAGATCAAGGATTACCTGGATATCCTGCGCTCACGTGCGCGGGTGATGGAGATCATCAGCACAGAGCTTGCCGAAGTGCGTGATCTTTTCGCTGTTCCGCGCCGAACCGAGATTGTCGATTGGGCAGGCGATCTGGAAGATGAAGACCTGATCGAGCGCGAGGATATGGTCGTCACCATCACAAGCGGTGGCTATATCAAGCGCACGCCCTTGCATGAATTCCGCGCGCAGCGTCGCGGTGGCAAGGGACTGTCGGGCATGGCCACCAAGGATGATGATGTCGTCACCTCGCTCTTTGTGGCCAATACCCATACGCAGCTTCTGTTCTTCACCACTGACGGGATGGTTTACAAGCTCAAGACCTGGCGCCTGCCTCTGGCAGGGCGCAATGCGCGTGGCAAGGCGATGGTGAATATCCTGCCGATTGCCGCCGGGGTCAGCATTGCGGCGATCATGCCGGTGGAACGACCCGAGGAAGAATGGGAAAACCTGCAGATCGTCTTTGCCACCTCGCAAGGCGATGTGCGGCGTAATGCGCTGTCGGATTTCACCAATGTCATGCGCAATGGCAAGATCGCGATGAAGCTTCCTGATGGGGTGACGCTGGTCAATGCGCGGATCTGTGATGAAAATGACGATGTGATGCTGGTCACGTCGTCGGGGCGGGCGATTCGCTTCCCCACCACGGATGTGCGCGTCTTCAAGGGACGCGATTCTACAGGTGTGCGCGGCGTGCGGCTGGGTGAGGGGGACCGGGTGGTCTCGATGGCGGTGATCCGGCATTTTGAAACCACCCCGGAAGAGCGTGAGGCGTTTATCCGCCAGCGCCGCCTGATTGCCGGTGTGATCGAGGATGAGACCGAAGAAGCGGGCGATGAATCTGTCGAGGCTGGCCAGCTGTCGCCAGAGCGTTATGCCGAGATGTCGGCCGCCGAAGACCTGCTGCTGACGATCACAGCGGGGGGCTTGGGCAAGCTGACCTCCAGCCATGATTACCGCATCACGGCGCGCGGTGGGCAAGGCGTCGCGGCGACCGACAAGCAGATGCGCGGGGGCGCGTTGGTGGCGCTTTTCCCGGTCGAGATGAGCGATCAGGTGATGCTGGTCACATCTGGCGGGCAATCGATCAGGGTGCCAGTCGAGGGCATTCGATTCCTGCGGCGCATGGGCGGCGGTGTGCGTGTGTTCAACATGAACGGATCGAGTGAGCAGGTCGTCTCGGTCGCACGCATTGCCGAAGCGGGGGATGCAGATGTAGCAGCCGATGAGGCATGAGTGAGGCGCGGCTGCACGCAGTGCTGGCGCGATATGTGCGCGAGCGCCGCACGCTGACCTATGGGGCACTGGCAGCCGAGATCGGCCTTGATGGGGCTGGGCGGATCCAGCGTGTGACCTCTATGCTTGAACGCATGATGGAAGAAGACACTGCGCTGCGGCGCCCGCTGCGCGCCGCAGTTGTGCTGAGCAGGCGCTCCTACGGATTGCCCGCGCGCGGTTTTTTCGAGAAAGCGACCGAACTCGGCCATGAAATTGAAGATCCGGCCGCATTTCACGCAGCACAGCTTTCGGCGCTTTTTGCCATGGCAGACTAACGATTCGGCAAGGTTTGTATGCGAGCCTTCAGGCTCACATTGTCTGGGGCCACGCATGACCATTTATCATTGCATGATCGATCTCAAACCGGGGGCCAACGCTATCGCTTTTGCACATGCAGTGCAAACCTGGTTTGAGATGTTGAAATCTGCTGGCAAGATCGAAAACTGGGCTTTGCAGCGCCGAAAATTGCATCTGGCCGGCCCGGGTTTCGCAGATTTTCTGCTCACGATCGACTTGCAGGATTTGGCGCAACTCGATCTGGCGTTCGAGCACTTGGGCGCGCATCAGGATGCGAGCTTGCGTGCCTATGAACAGATGCACGGCATGATCGACAGGTTTGAAGTCGGATTGTATCGCAGATATCCCGACAGCATGCGCGCAGAACGGCTTGCCTTGATCTGAGTGGATCGGATCAAGGGTGCAGGTAAGGTGCGTGCTGAGCACGCACCCTACGATTGATCACACTGATGCACTGACATCCGTGGACCGCTCTCATCTCACAGCTAAGCTAATCGTCCCCGCTTAGGGCCTGCTCCAGCACAAAGACCCGTATTGCCGAAGCCAGCCCGACATTATCGCGCTGCGCGTCAATTTCTGCAGCGAGTTGGTTCAATGCCATGCCACGCTGCCGCGCAATGCGCCGAAATTCCCGCCAGAACAACTCTTCGAGCGATACCGAAGTCCGGTGGCCACGCACGGTCAGGGAGTGTTTGACCGGACGCGCGCTCATGCGTCGCGTTCATGGCCATCAAGCTCACGGCGCGACTTCTCGGCTTGTGTCTTCTCAAGTGCCTTTTGCGCCGCACTGCGCCCGTGCTGAGCTGCGCGCACTGTGGCAGCGCTGCGTTTTTGCGCGCGGATGGCTTGTTTGCGCGCCAGTCTGAGATTGACGACCTTGCTCATTGCGCAACCATAGCGCGCGCCACAAATGGCCGCAATCTGCAAAGCAATTGGACCATTCTGTTCAGTCTTGTCCCTTGCAGGTCGCAGCTTGTGCGCATAGATATGTCTTGTCTCGAAAGGGACTATGGACATAAACGCGCTCGTAATAAGCGGATCGGACCCGGGGGCGGTACCCGGCGGCTCCACCAATATCCTTCATTTGGGGATGATGGGGCCGAAACAGGATCGACGAACGTCTAAAGGGGTTAGCTTTGTCTCGGTGAGCCACCACCGTTATCGGTGCAATACGTACAGTTGCAAATGACAACCGTGCTCCGGTCGCAGTCGCAGCGTAAGCTGTCACAAGACCGAAACTTAAGCCCTTGCGCCTAGCCGCGTAAGGCGGGGTTCGCAGGCACCTGGCAACAGAAGCCTGCACTTTCCACAAAGCTTGTCTGATCCTGCGCCAGCGTGCAGAAACTTACGGACAGGTGTCAGTCTGGTCTTTCAATCATCTGCGAAACTTCTAAACTTACGCCAGAAAGTGAGGGCGGATGACCAGCGGAATTGATTACGGCAATCTGATGCATGACGCCATGCGGGGGCTGATCCGCAAGGTCATGGAAAGTGTTGCGCGGGACGGGTTGCCCGGAGAGCATCATTTCTTCATCACGATCGACACGACCCATCCGGATATGCAGATGGCGGATTGGTTGCGCGAGCGTTATCCCGAAGAGATCACCCTCGTCGTCCAGCATTGGTTCGAGAACCTCTCTGTGCAAGACGAGGGCTTCGCGATCACGCTGAATTTCGGCAATGCGCCCGAGCCGCTCTATATCCCGTTCGATTCGATCTCGACCTTTGTGGACCCTTCTGTCGAATTCGGACTGCGTTTCGAGCTGCATCACGATGATGATGACATCGAAGATGATGACGAAGAAGCGCCCATGATCGAAGATGCGCCGCATGAGCCGAAATCCGGTGAAGTTGTAAGTCTGGACAGGTTTCGAAAGTAAGCGACTGTATGCCACCGTATGCTGATTGATTTTCGCTGATGCGCCCGCTAAGCACTGTGCGACCATTCGTTGCAAGGAGCTTTGCGCATGACTGCCACCCGCCGCGAGACTGACAGTTTCGGCCCTCTTGATGTACCTGCCGACAAGTATTGGGGCGCGCAGACGCAACGCTCGATCCTGAACTTCCCGATTGGCTGGGAGCGCCAGCCCGTCCCGATCATCCGCGCGCTAGGTGCGGTCAAATGGGCCTGCGCGCTGGTGAATATGGAGCAGGGCACATTGGACGAAACCCGTGGCAAGGCCATTGTTGCTGCTGCGACCGAGGTGTTCGAGGGCCAGTTTGATGACAATTTCCCGCTTGTTGTCTGGCAGACGGGATCTGGCACGCAATCCAACATGAACGCCAATGAAGTGATCTCGAATCGCGCTATCGAGATGCTGGGCGGGGTGATGGGGTCGAAAGACCCGGTGCACCCGAATGATCATTGCAATATGGGGCAGTCCTCGAACGACACTTTTCCAACAGCAATGCACATCGCCATCGGGATGCTCGCGCGCGATGTACTGCTGCCGGGACTGTCCAAGCTGCATGATGCGCTGGCCGCGAAGTCCGAGGAATTCAAGGATATCATCAAGATCGGGCGCACCCATACGCAGGATGCAACGCCCCTGACGCTGGGGCAGGAATTCGGCGGCTACGCGCATCAGGTCAAGATGGGGATCGCGCGGGTCGAAATGTGCCTGCCGCAGATTTACGAGTTGGCACAGGGCGGCACGGCGGTCGGCACCGGGCTGAACACGCGCAAGGGCTGGGATGTGAAGGTCGCCGCGCATGTTGCTGAAATCACAGGGCTTCCGTTCCGCACGGCACCCAACAAATTCGAAGCATTGGCCGCGCATGATGCGATGGTGATGTTCTCGGGCGCGTTGAAGACTGTGGCGGCCTCGCTCTTCAAGATCGCCAATGACATGCGGCTTCTGGGCTCTGGGCCGCGTTCAGGGTTGGGCGAGTTGATCCTGCCGGAGAATGAACCGGGCTCGTCGATCATGCCGGGCAAGGTGAACCCGACACAGGCCGAAGCGCTGACGATGGTCTGCGCGCATGTGATGGGCAATGATGCTGCGGTCGGGTTTGCTGGCAGCCAGGGGCATTTCGAGTTGAACGTCTACAACCCGATGATGAGCTACAATGTGCTTCAATCGATGCAGCTTCTGGGCGATGCGGCGTCATCCTTCACCGATAACATGGTTGTCGGCACACAGGCCAATGTCGAGCGTATTGACCGGCTGATGAAGGAATCGTTGATGCTGGTCACAGCGCTGGCGCCCACCATCGGCTATGATAACGCGACCAAGGTCGCCAAGACCGCGCATAAGAACGGCACCACGCTGCGCGAGGAAGCGATTGCGCTCGGCTTTGTCGATGGTGAGACTTTCGACCGCGTGGTCCGCCCCGAGGACATGATCGGTCCCAAGGACTGACATGAGCTGCGCGCGTCCGCCATGGGCGCGCGCCAATTACAGACGCGCCAGCCTTTCGGTCAGCAGCGCGAAGAAGCCTTCATCATCGATCCCGCCCATGAAATGCGCATTGGGCGCGCGGCCAGAGACACGCCACCAATCGGCAACTGTCATTCCCAGTGTCAGATCTGATCCTGTCTCGATCTCGACATTGATATGGCGGCCCGTGAAGAGATCAGGCTTGATCAGATAGGCAATCGTGCAGGGGTCGTGCAGCGGCGCGCCTTCAGAGCCGTATTTTTCCTTGTCAAAGCGCTCGAAGAAATCGGTCCAACTTGCCACAGCGGGGCCGACGCGACCCGCGTTGCGGAACCCCTCGACCCGCGCACGCGAGGTCAGCGCCTTGTGGGTCACATCAAGCGGCATGACGACCAGCGGCACCTTCGCATCAAAGACGATTTTTGCAGCTTCCGGGTCGACATAGATGTTGAACTCGGCGGCAGGCGTGATGTTGCCGCCTTCAAAATACCCGCCGCCCATCAGCACGATTTCCTGTATCCGCGGGATGATGTCGGGCGCGCGTTGCATGGCCGTGGCGATATTGGTCAGCGGGCCGATGGGGCAGAGTGTGACTGTGCCTGCGGGTTCGGCGCGCAGAGTGTCGATCAGGAAATCGACGGCATGGCGGTCCTGCAGGGGCATTGTCGGGTCGGGCAGGGTCAGGCCATCAAGGCCGGTCTTGCCATGGACATGCTCGGCAGTGACCAGCTTGCGCGACAAGGGCGCGTCACAGCCTGCAAAGACGCGTGTTTCTGGACGCCCGGCCAACTCGCAGACGATCCGCGCGTTTTTCGCGGTCAGTTCAAGCGGCACATTCCCTGCCACACAAGTAATGCCCAGAAGCTCGAGCTCTGGCGACGCAAGTGCAAGCAAGATTGCGACAGCATCATCCTGTCCGGGGTCCGTATCAATGATGATCTTGCGTGCCAAGGGCCTGTCCTCTGTTCTGTTACGCGGCAAGCATGCGTCAGCGCGCCATCAGGTTCAATCCTTCCTGTTTGCGCTACAGGCTGCAGAAATCATTTGACGCAAGCCAAGAGTCCCGCGTATTAAATGAACAAGCGTTCAGTTATGGGGGGGACTCTACGCCATGTTCACAGCATCGATGCGCTTCGATCTGGGCGAGGACGTTAACGCATTGCGCGACATGGTGCATCGCTGGGCGCAGGAGCGGGTGAAGCCCATCGCCGCCGAAGTGGACCGTTCGAATCATTTCCCGAATGAGCTGTGGCGCGAAATGGGCGATTTGGGCCTGTTGGGCATCACAGTGCCTGAAGAGATGGGTGGCGCAGGCATGGGGTATCTGGCGCATGTGATTGCCGTGGAAGAAATCGCACGCGCCTCGGCCTCGGTTTCACTCTCTTACGGGGCGCATAGCAATCTTTGCGTGAACCAGATCAAGCTGAACGGCAATGACGATCAGCGCGCGCGCTACTTGCCGAAGCTCATCTCGGGCGAACATGTGGGCGCTCTGGCCATGTCCGAAGCGGGCGCAGGGTCCGATGTGGTGGGCATGAAGCTGCGCGCCAAAAAGAAGAATGATCGCTTTGTTCTGAACGGTACAAA
>SKSL01000003.1 GCA_007123015.1 Natronohydrobacter sp.
CGAAATCGCGCCCTGTCGGGGTCTCGGCCCAATCGGCTGTGTAGACACCGGGGGCGCCGTTCAGAGCAGTGACGTCGAGGCCGGAATCATCAGCCAGCGCGGGCAGGCCAGTGGCCTTTGCGGCGGCATGGGCTTTCAGGCGCGCATTCTCGATGAAGGTGGTGCCGGTCTCGATGGGTTCGGGCAAGTTATGGGCTTTGGCAGAGGTGACTGTTATCCCAAGAGGGCTGAGGATTTCCTGAAATTCTTCAAGCTTGCCTGCGTTATGGGTCGCGACCAGCAGCGATGTCCCTGTGAAGCGCCTCATGCGAGAGCGGCTTTCTGGGCCGCGACCAGTTCGGACACGCCTTTTTCGGCGAGTGTCAGAAGCTGGTCCAGTTCCGGGCGCGAAAAAGTTGCCCCTTCGGCGCTCATCTGCACTTCCACCATGCGGCCAGAGCCCAGCAGGATGAAATTCCCGTCCACACCGGCTGTGCTGTCTTCGGCATAGTCCAGATCAAGCACAGGCTGGCCCCCATAGAGGCCACAAGAAATGGCCGCCAGATGGTCCGTGATCGGGTCTGAGACTACATCGCCTGCTTTCAGCAGCTTGTTCACGGCAAGACGCAGCGCGACCCAGCCGCCTGTGATCGCAGCGCAGCGCGTGCCGCCATCGGCCTGGATCACATCGCAATCCACAGTGATCTGACGCTCGCCCAAGGCGCTGCGATCAACGCAAGCGCGCAAGCTGCGGCCGATCAGGCGCTGGATTTCGACAGTGCGGCCCTGTTGCTTGCCAGAGGCCGCTTCACGGCGCACACGCGTATTTGTGGCGCGAGGCAGCATGCCATATTCTGCTGTCACCCAGCCCAGGCCCGTGTTGCGCAGGAAGGGTGGGGTGCGGTCTTCGAGCGAGGCCGTGCAAAGCACTTTCGTGTCGCCGACCGAGATCATGCAGGAGCCTTCTGCATGTTTCGTGACATGCGGCTCGATTGAAACAGGGCGGATTTCGTCTAGATTTCGACCGGAAGGGCGCATTGGGATACCTCTTGGATGTTGGCGTGTCGATACAGGGGGCAGGGCCGGGGATGCAAGCCTGATCGGTCTTGATCGCGGGTCGAAATTGCTGTCCTCTGGGGGCGCGATGCAGGATAGTCTGCTGGGGTGTAACATGGTCAAACCTGTAGATTCCGGGATGCTGATGGCGGAAATGACTGACCGCTCGCGCGAAGTGTTCCGCCGCGTGGTCGAGGGCTATCTGCATTCGGGCCAGCCTGTGGGGTCGCGTTCGCTGACACGGGATATGAGCGAGAAAGTGTCAGCCGCGACCATCCGAAATGTAATGCAGGATCTGGAATATCTGGGGCTTTTGGGCAGTCCGCATGTTTCTGCCGGGCGCGTGCCGACCCAGGCGGGGCTGCGTCTGTTCGTGGATTCGCTGCTGGAAGTGACCCCGCTCGATGAGCAGGATCGCCAGAAGCTGGATTCGACACTGGGCAGCAATGAGCGCGATGTGGCGGGGTTGCTGGAACAGGTGGGCGGTGCGCTGAGCGGGATCACGCAAGGCGCGTCACTGGTGCTGTCGCCCAAACATGAGGCCGCCGTCAAACATATCGAATTTGTTTCGCTCTCGCCGGAACGCGCGCTGGTGGTACTTGTTTTCGCCGATGGGCATGTCGAGAACCGCATTTTCACACCGCCTGCGGGCGTGACACCCTCAGCACTGCGGCAGGCGGCGAATTATCTCAATTCGATGATCGACGGTGCGACTGTGACCTCGCTTCTGGGGCGGTTCAAGGCCGAGATCGCTCAGAACCGGCGCGAGATCGATGCGCTGGCGACCTCTCTGGTGGAACAAGGGCTGGCGGTCTGGGAAGGTGAAAGCCCGTCAGAGGCGCGGCTGATCGTGCGGGGGCGGTCAAATCTGCTTGACGAAGGCGCAGCGGCTGAGGATATCGAGCGCATTCGGGTTCTGTTCGATGATCTGGAGCGCAAGCGCGATATCACCGAATTTCTGGAACTGACCGAGCAGGGCGAAGGGGTGCGGATATTCATAGGTGCGGAAAACCGACTTTTTTCGCTGACGGGTTCAACTCTGGTGGTTTCTCCTTATATGAACGCGGAACAGAAGATCATCGGGGCCGTGGGGGTGATCGGACCGACGCGGCTGAATTACGGGCGGATTGTGCCCATTGTGGATTATACAGCGCAGCTGGTCGGGCGGATGCTGACGGATCGGCAGAACGATTGAGGAAAGAGGGGCGATAGATGGCAGACGCGAAGGCAAACCCGGAGATGCCAGAAGAACCGCAAGAGCCGCAAGAGGCTGTGGATACAGAGGTCGATATCGGCGCGCTGGAGGCTGAGCTGGCTGTTGCTGTGGCAGAGCGCGAAGAAATGCGCGACCGGATGATGCGGGCTTTGGCCGATGCGGAAAACAGTCGCAAACGTGCCGAAAAAGATCGCCGCGATGCGCAGCTTTACGGTGGGGCCCGGATCGCGCGGGATATGCTGCCAGTCTACGACAATCTGGCGCGCGCTCTGAATGCCGCGAGTGACGAAACGCGGGCCGCAGCCAGTGGGCTGGTGGAAGGGGTCGACCTGACCTTGCGCGAATTGTCCAATATTCTGAGCAAGCATGGTGTCGAGCGGATTTGTCCCGAAGTGGGGGATAGTTTTGATCCCCACACACATCAGGCCATGTTTGAAGCGCCAGTGCCAGGCACCAAGGCCGGCGAGATCATTCAGGTCATGGCTGAAGGTTTCATGCTGCATGACCAGCTGTTGCGCCCCGCGCAAGTCGGGGTGTCTTCGACCCCTGCGTCGGAATGAGTATTTCTGGCAAGAAAATGATCAGGATCTGCTCAGGGTCTTGAGCTCGTAAAGCAGATCCAGAGCCTCGCGTGGGGTCAGCTCGTCCGGATTGATCTGGGCGAGCTTGCTTATGGCGGGATCAGGGTCCGGTGCAGGGGCAGGGGGTCGCGCGGCAGAAAAGAGTGGCAAGTCGTCGATCACAGCTTTGGGGGCGCGGTCATTGCCTTGTTCGAGCGCAGTGAGCACTTCGCGCGCGCGTGCAATGACGGGATCGGGAAGACCAGCCAGGCGGGCGACCTGCACGCCATAGCTGCGATCCGCTGCCCCATGGCGGACTTCATGCAGGAAGATGACCTCGCCTTCCCATTCCTTGACTGCGACCGTGGCGTTTTCGACGCCTGAGAGCCTGCCTGCAAGGGCGGTCATTTCGTGGTAATGCGTGGCGAAAAGCGCTCTGGATTTATTCACGTCATGCAGATGTTCCAGTGTGGCCCAGGCAATGGAGAGGCCGTCATAAGTGGCGGTGCCGCGCCCGATCTCATCAAGGATCACAAGGGCGCGATCATCTGCCTGGTTGAGGATGGCTGCTGTTTCGACCATTTCGACCATGAAGGTGGACCGCCCGCGCGCGAGATCATCAGAGGCGCCGACGCGGCTGAAGACCTGGCTGACCAGCCCGATATGGGCGCATTGCGCGGGCACATGCGCGCCGATCTGGGCAAGGATCGCGATCAGGGCGTTCTGGCGCAGGAAGGTCGATTTCCCGGCCATGTTAGGCCCAGTCAGCAAGCAGATTTTCGCTGTCTGATCAGCGCTGAGATCGCAATCATTGGGGATGAAGGGCTGGCCTTGATGGGTCAGGGCCTGTTCCACGACGGGGTGGCGGCCTGCTGTGATCCGAAAGGCCCGAGATCCGTCGAGCGTGGGGGCGCACCAGTTCCCGATTTCGGCGATTTCGGAAAGTGCAGCGGCCAGGTCGAGTTCCGCCAGCGCCCGTGCTGTCTGGGCAAGAGCAGCGGCCAGGTCGAGGATGGCATTGCGCAGCCTGTCGAAATGCTGTTTTTCGATGTCCAGCGCGCGGGCACCAGCATTGTGGATGCGGGTTTCAAGCTCTGACAGATTGACAGTGGTGAAACGAACCTGATTGGCCGTTGTCTGGCGGTGAATATAGCGTTCAGACTGCGCATGCATCTTCTCGGCATGGGTGGCGGTCACTTCGATGAAATAGCCCAAGACATTGTTATGCTTGATCTTTAATGAAGCGATGCCAGTGTCCTGCGCGTATTGTGCCTGCAGTGCCGCAATCACACCGCGACCTTCGTCCCGCAGTTTGCGCGCGTCATCAAGCTCTGGGTCATGGTCGGGGGCGATGAAACCACCGTCGCGGGCAAGAAGCGGGGGATCCGCGACAAGCGCCGTATCGAGAAGGTCGAGAAGCGCGTCATGACCTGTCAAGGCTGCGGCCGCGTCAGACAGAAGCGGGGGCAAGTCGGGCGGGGCAAAGGCCGCAATTTCCTGCGCGGCGGTGAGTGCATTGCGAATGGCGGCCATGTCGCGGGGACCCGCGCGGTCCAGGGCAAGCCGTGACAGCGCGCGATCAAGGTCGGGGACAGATTTCAACGCACTGCGCAAATCGGTCCGCAACCGGGGCAGCGCACGCAAGGCGGTGACCGCGCTTTGGCGCGCGAGGATCGTGTCCAGATGGCGCGAGGGTGAGGACAGGCGACGTTCCAGAAGTCGCGCCCCGGCTGCGGTCACAGTCCGGTCGATGGCGTTCAGAAGCGTGCTGTCGCGGCTGCCATTGAGCGACTGGGTCAGTTCCAGATTGCGGCGGGTGGCCGCGTCGATCTGCACCAGTGCTTCGGCCTGATCGCGGGCAGGGGGTTGCAGCAGGGGAAGCTTTCCGCGCTGGGTCAGGTCAAGATAGTCGACCAGCGCGCCCAGCGCCGCACGCTCGGCCCGGCTGAACTGGCCGAAACCGTCGAGGGATTTGACCTTGTAAAGCGTGCAGAGCCGCGTTTCCGCTGCCTGACTGTCAAAGCTGGACGGCGCAAGGCCCGTCAGCGCGATGCCCATGTCATCGGTGATGGGACGGATCGTGTCCGTCTTGGGATCGCTGACCAGAAGCTCGCGCGGGGCAAGCCGGGCCAGTTCGGGCGAAAGCCGCGCGCGCGGGCAGGCTGTCACCCGGATCTGGCCTGTCGAGATATCGGCAAAAGCCAGCGCACCGTCATCGCGCAACTCGGCATAGGCGGCGAGGAAATTGTGACGGCGGGCGTCGAGAAGCGTGTCCTCGGTCAATGTGCCGGGAGTGACGAGGCGGACGACATCGCGCTGCATCACGGATTTTGAGCCGCGTTTCTTCGCTTGGTCAGGGGTTTCCATCTGCTCGGCGATGGCCACACGGAAGCCCTTGCGGATCAGGGTCAGCAGATAGCCTTCGGCAGAATGATGCGGGACGCCGCACATCGGGATATCTTTGCCCAGATGCTGGCCGCGTTTGGTCAGGGCAATGTCGAGTGCCTGGGCCGCAGCCACAGCATCGTCAAAAAACAACTCGTAGAAATCGCCCATGCGATAGAACAGCAACGCGTCGGGGTGCTGGGATTTCACCTCGAGATACTGGGCCATCATGGGGGTGATGTTGCTCACGCGGCTGCCGTCCCTGTTTGCACTTTTGAGCGACCGTAGCGAAAGCCGTTGGCAGGGGGAAGGGGCCCGAAGGAAGGTGCGGGGAAGATCAGTGGACAGGTTCCAATCGCCACGATGCGCGCGGCATGTGTTTGCGCAAGGGATGCCCCGCTCGGCCCCGCGTTGCCGCCGGGCGGGATAATCGCTGATGTTGCTTATGTGCAGAGGTCTTGCAAAAGACGCTTTCAAATGTGCTGAAAGCGGCGGTTCCGGGTGCCGTAAGGTTCAAGACCATGCAAAAGGCGGCATCAGTCTACTGATACCGCCTGTGATGATAATTTGGCGCGTGACTTAGCGCGCGCAGCGCTGTTCAGCGGCGGCACCAAAGGCACGGTAGCGCGCCCAAAAGCGATTGTCGCGCTCGCTTTTCGACATCCGCACATCTTGCGCCAATTGCGGGTCGCGGAAGAATGCGGCTGCACGGCGTTGCTCGCTGCGGGTGAGCGTGGTTTGTGCCACAGAGCCGATGCAGCGGCACATGGCACGCGTCGCCTGCGCGCGATCTGAACGCAGGCACGCAGTCTCGATCGGGCTGGCAGCTGCCATGGTTGGCACGAGCGGAGCAACCAATATGGCCAAGCTCGCGGCTAGAACTGTTTTCCTCATAAGTCCCTCTCAGGTTCCTGATCCTGTGATGTCACCGTGAGCTCTTTGGCCCATTCCATCGGGTGGTAATCATCACTGCCTCTGATGGTAGAGTATAGCAAAAACCGTGAAGGAATCGCTAATCAATTCAGCCGATCAGGGCGAATTGTCGCTGGTGCTGAAGGCTAGGTGCATATCTTGCGGGACTAGCGAACGCCACCACAACAGATGGTCAGGATCGCGCCTGCGCGCTGTGCAGATTTTGTCCTCAGCCGGTCAGTTCGACCGCTGTGACGAAGTGATCCGAGAGAATCGCAAAGCAACCGTTGAGGATGTCACCTTTTGCGAAGCCTGGAAGTGTCTGCTGAAGCTTCGCCGCAAAGGCCCTGTTCTGCAGGTCGATCGACAGAGAGATCGCGTGAAAATCGATCAGCGTCCGACTGATCTGGAATTGCGCCTTGTAGACGGATTCCTTGGCGCTGAAGATCAGCTTCGCGAAATGACCGCGCTGCGAAGGCCCGAGACTGGACAGCCAGGTCATTTCATCCGCTGTGCAGATTTCGGGCCACAGGGCCGGATTCAGCGGGGTGGTCAGTTCCAGATCAACCCCAAGCGCCAGGATCTCGGGGGCATCTGTCACGACGGCCAGGCAAGACCGATCCGTGTGCGTGATGGATCCGGTCAGGCCAGCGGGCCAGACGGGCGCGCGATCTTCACCTTGCAGCACAGGGCGCGGAGCATAGCCCAACAGTTCCATCGCGGCCCGCGCGGCGTCGCGGCCTGCACCAAATTCGCGCGCGCGGGCCGAGGTGACATGCTCGATGGCCAGCACTTCGTCCCCCATCAGTGGTGGCATCGGCGCGCGCGGGTCGGCCGCGGCCATGGCCACACGATCCGAAAAGAGCGGCCGCGCGAATTCCGGGAACGCGAATTTCTGCTGGATCATCTGCGGCCCATCCTTTGCTCGCGCATCGCGCGTCTGCGCGCCATCGCATCCATGCGGCCCACGGGGGCTGCGGTCTCGGTGAGTTCTGGCTTGGCAATGCGCGCCTGTGCCAGTTGGGCGACCGGTGCCGAGGGGAGCGGCCTTTGCTTGCTGTCAATATGGCGCGCCAGATCGCCCAGAACCGGGAAGCGGAAGACATCCGTGATCGACACACCCGGCAGGTTCAGCCGCGCCCGGATCTCGCGATGCGCCTGCACTGCCAGCAGTGAATGACCGCCCAGATTGAAGAAATTATCCGACGGCCCGACCTGTGCCAGCCCCAGCACATCGCACCAGATTTGCGACAGTTGCGCCAGCGTGCCGCCGCTGCTGTCCACTGGTGCTGGAGCGGAGTCTGGTGCGCGGGTGGCTTGCGGGGCGGGCAGGGCCTTGCGGTCGATCTTCTTGTTGGGCGTGAGCGGGAATTCCGCGACCGGCACCAGCACGGCAGGCAGCATATGGGCAGGCAGGCTTTGCGCCAGGGCTGCGCGCAGATCGCCCGAGGGGCTGCCAGTATAATAGCCCACCAGCCGCTGATCGCCGGGCTGGTCTTCGCGCGCGATGACCACGGCCTGCATGATTCCCGGCTGCGCTTCCATGGCCGCTTCGATCTCGCCCAGTTCGATCCGGTGACCCCGGATTTTCACCTGATGATCGACCCGACCAAGAAAGTCGATGCCGCCTGCTGCGTTGCGCCGCACCAGATCGCCCGTGCGATACAGCCGCCCCGCGCCGAAAGGGTTTGCAATGAAACGCTCGGCAGTCAGGTCGGGCCGGTCCCAATAGCCGCGTGTCACCCCGTCGCCGCCGATCAGCAATTCGCCCGGGGTGCCCACAGGTTGCTCGCGCAAATCTTCGCCCACCACATGCAGGGTGGTGTTGGCAATGGGCGCACCGATGCCGACAGTCCCGGCCCCGCCGCGTGTCTGCGCGGTCGAGGACCAGATCGTGGTCTCGGTCGGGCCATACATGTTTTGCACAGGTTGGCCAGTCAGCCCGGCAATGTCCTGCGCCAAGGTGCCCGGAAGCGCCTCGCCGCCCAGCATGACATTCGGCACGCGGGCGAGTGCGGTGCGGGCCTCGTCGCTCATGCAGAGCATGCGCGCCATGGACGGGGTGCATTGGAAATGCGTGACCTTGTGGCGCAGGATCTGCGCGGCAATCGAGAAATCATCTTCGGGCAGATCAACGCCTGCATTCGCGCGGCGCACGACTTCGGCCAGCGGATAAAGTCCTTCGAGAACCTGTTCGGTGGCGATACCGTAATCGACCAGACAGGCCACTTCATCAACTCCGATGGCTTTCAGCTGCTCGACGCGCTCAAGGCAATCCTCGACAGTGCCGAACAGGCCCGAATCCTCGAAATAGCGGTTGAAGGCGTAGTCGAGGATGCCGTCCACTTCGTCCTGGCTCAGCGTGGACAGATCAATATCCATCGGGTTTTTCGCGCCTTCGGGCCGCTTGAAGGCCGGGAAGGCCCAGGCATATTGCTTGACCAGCGCGGCGGCCGCCTGAAGGTAGCTTTTCATCGGTCCGCGCGCCACTTCGCGGGCATGTTCACGGTCGCGCGCGACGAAGGTGTGCAGCATCAGCGTGACCGTGTAATCCGCCGGGTCGCGGCCTGTTTCGCGCAGGGCGTCATGGTAGATTTTGATCTTCTCGGCCACTTCGGCAATAGATTGGCCCAGAAGATGGGTCAGCACATGCGCGCCCAGGCGCCCCGCTTCGCGCCATGTTTCAGGATTGCCAGCGGTGGTCAGCCAGATGTTCAACTCTTTCGACACGGGTCGCGGCAGGGTCTGGATCGGCACAGGACCGTCGCCCTTGTCGAATTCGACGGCCTCGCCGCGCCAGAGTTTGCGCACAGTTTCAAGCGCTTCGAACATGGCAGGCTTGTTCTTGGGCACCTGGTTTTCGGGCCGGATCACGAAATCCACTGGATGCCAGCCCGAGGCAATGCCGATGCCGGTGCGCCCATTGGTCAGGTTGTCGATCACGGCCCATTCTTCGGCAATGCGGATCGGGTGGTGCAGGGGGGCCACGCAAGATCCCGCGCGCACAGCAAGGTTCTTCGTGACTGCAGCCACGGCAGCCCCTGTCACCGAAGGGTTCGGGAATGGGCCACCAAAAGCATGGAAATGCCGCTCGGGCGTCCAGATCGCACAGAAGCCATGGGTATCGGCGAATTTCGCGCCTTCCAGTAGCAGCCGGTATTTCTGCGGGCCCTGTCCGTCATCGTTGCCCCAGTACATCAGGCTGAAATCCATGCCCTGCCCGGACACGCGGACCGGCCCCTTGGCCACCATCGCGCGATCCTCGTCGCCCATCAGCACCAGTTTGAAGCCGCGCGCGAGCGTCCAGAACAGTTCCAGCACAGAAATATCGAAGCTGAGCGAGGTCACGGCCAGCCAGACCCCCGGCGGATCATGGCGGATACGATCATCCATGCCGACGAAGAAATTGGCGACATTGCCATGCTCGACCATCACCCCCTTGGGCAGCCCGGTCGAGCCAGAAGTGTAGATCAGATAGGCCAGATCGTCAGCCGTGACATCTGTCTGCGGGTTCGTCGCAGGCGCATCGGCCAGCCGGATATCAGTATCGAGCTGCAGCACTGCTGCACGATGTTCAGGCAACACATCCAGCAGCGCATGTTCGGTCACGATCACTGGCGCGCCCGAATCGTTCAGGAAATGCGCCAGCCGGTCTGCGGGATAGCCGGGATCCATCGGCACATAGGCACCCCCTGCCTTCAGGATCCCCAGCGCGCCCACCAGAAGCCCCGGCCCGCGCTTGACACATAGCGCAACAGGCGTATCCGGCCGCACGCCCATGCTGGTCAGCACATGGGCCACGCGATTGGCGCGGGCGTTCAGTTCGGCATAGGTCAGGCTTTCAGCTTCATGGACCAGTGCAACAGCCTCGGGCGTCTGTGCGGCCTGCGCTTCAAACGCGTGATGGATGCAGATCCGGTCATAGTCGCGGGCCGTGTCGTTCGGATCGTCCAGCGCCTCGCCGTTCAGATGCGCGGTCATCGCAGCGGCCAAGCCTGCGGCCATGTCGAGTGTGACCACAGAGGGATCGTGGCGCAGGCAGCCCGCCCCGAGATCGAGCACCAGCGCAGCCGCAACCTCTGCCCCGTCCGTCACAGCCACAGGGGGTTTCTGCAAGACGCCCAGCTGCGGGTCGCGCAAGGCGATATCGCGGGCAAATCCCGGCGCGCGCCGGGCGCGGTCCATCTGGCGGGTGATCGCCTGTTCCGGGGCGGCCAGATCGATCCGCAGCGGCACCCAGCCCGAGAGGATGTCGGGCGCGGTCTGCATCGAATCTGTCACATAGCACAGATCAAAGGCATGCTGGTCCAGTTGCCCTGCGAGCGCGGCACCAAAAGCGGCGATCAGGGCCGGTTTTTCGGCCACTGGCAAGTCCAGCGCGACCGAGGCCACACCGCTGCCCATGTTCAGGGGCTGCAACTGGTGCAGTGCAGCGCGATAGGCCGCTTCCTCTGGCACGACTGCGGCCAGCGCCTGCGCATGGCGGCGTTCGGGCGCAGGCACATGATCGCCGATCTGCACCAGCGCATCCGGCGCAAGCGGCAGTCCCTGCTGGCACAACAGCCCTTCGCAGATCAGTGCACCTGCACTGCAGGCAATCGTCACTGAATCTGCATCGACTGCCAGAATCTGGCCCGGTGTCCCGCGCGCATCGCTGACACGGGCTGCACCCACGCAGACCACCTCTGCCCCTAGGCGCAGTTTGGCAGTGGTCAGCGGGTTCCAATAGGGGCCGTGATTGAGCGCGCGCACCAGTCGCGCCAGATCTGCGGCCGGGCGCGAGACATCCAGAAACCCTGCGAAATCAGGCCGGTCATCGCGCTTGTAAAGCGACCGCTGACCCGGATCCTGCGGCTGGCCAGCACTGTCCTGCTCAAGCGCTTCGATCAGTTCGGCGAAACTGTCGGACCCGGCGGCGAAACATTTTGCATTCAGGGTCAGCGCTGTATCGTCGGGGTCAATCGCGAAGTGGCGCTGCACCAGGATCGCGCCTGCATCAATCTCGGGGGTGACATGGTGCCAGGTGATGCCATGGGCCTGCTCGTCTGCGATCAAGGCCCAGACCGGCGCGTTCAGCCCTGCATAGCGCGGCAATGGCCCATCGTGGAAATTGACTGTCCCCTTGCGTGGCAGGGCCAGCATATCGCGGCCCAGAACTTGCAGCCCGGCGATATTGAGCACCCAGTCGCAGGGCAGCCCTGTCAGCCGCTCTGCCAGTTTCGCGCCCGGCGCAATCACAGGGATCCCCTGCGCTGCCGCCCAGTCGATCAAGCGCGGATTGCGCGAGACAAGCGCCGCGACGCCATGCCCGCGGGCCAGCCATTGCATGCCACATTTGGCCAGAAGGGCCTCTTCCCCGATCAGGATTGCGGACAGGTTCTGCATCACTCTTACCTCTCGACGGGGGCCGCGTGCTCCCGTGTTTTACCCTGTGCCGACATCGTGCCCGGCTTCAGGTTCTGCCATGTCACTGACACAAGATCGCGGAGAAAATATGGCGCGATCCGTTCCTCTTTACGTTCGATCAGGCGGCGAAGTTTCCAGATGCCTGCACCTGCCAGATGCGCGAAGGTCACCAGCGCCAGATATGCCGCCCCGCCGCGCTTTCGGAAATAGCGCGACCGCGATTCGAACCAGTATCGCGGTGGGAGTGCCCAGGTTTTCATGCCAGTGCTGACAGATCCGATATGGACCACGCGGGCATCCGGATAATAGACGCCGCGAAAGTCGGCATCCTTGATCCGGTGGCAGAGATCCGTTTCTTCAAAATACAGGAAAAAGGCCTCATCGAACAGACCGACACGGTCCAGCACGGACATCGGGAACATGATGCTGGCCCCTGCGCACCAGTCGATCTCTGTGGTTTGGGTCGGCACACCCATTGGCACGATGTGGCGC
>SKSL01000002.1 GCA_007123015.1 Natronohydrobacter sp.
ATGGATCACGGAAAGCTGACAGATCACAACGGTCGTACAGTGAATTTCCGCAATGTGATCCTGATCATGACCTCGAATGCGGGGGCAGCAGAACAGGCGAAAGCGGCGATCGGCTTTGGTCGTGATCGGCGCGAAGGCGAAGATACGGCGGCGATTGAACGCACTTTCACGCCTGAATTCCGCAACCGCCTGGATGCCGTGATCAGCTTTGCTCCGCTTCCGCGCGAAGTGATCATGATGGTGGTCGAGAAATTCGTGCTGCAACTGGAAGCACAGCTGATGGATCGCAATGTGACCATCGATCTGAGTGACGATGCAGCCGCTTGGCTGGCCGAGAAGGGCTATGATGACAAGATGGGTGCGCGGCCTTTGGCGCGTGTCATTCAGGAAAACATCAAGAAGCCGCTGGCCGAAGAGCTTCTTTTCGGCAAGCTCGCCAAGGGCGGGGTTGTGCATGTGCGCGTCCGTGACGGAGCGATTGTGCTGCTGACCGAGGGTCCGGATGCCAAGCAGATCACAGGCAACAATCCGCCCCTGCTGACGGCTGACTGATCCTGTCCGACCTTGATACCGAAGTCGCGGCGTCCGTCCCATCGGGCGCCGCAGTCATTTGAAAGCCTGCTCATGCTGATCCCGATCCGCGATCACAACCCTTCCGCGACACGCCCCTATGTCACCTGGGCGCTGCTCGCGGCCAATGCGCTTGTTTTTGTCCTGTATCTGCCGCTTTTCCGCGATGACATGGCGCTGATGCGCTTCTTTTTCGACTGGGGCATGTTGCCAGCACGGATCAGCACTGGCGAGGGCTTAGCGACGCTGATCTCGCATCAGTTCCTGCATGGCGATATCTTCCATTTGGGCGCCAATCTGCTGTTCCTATGGATTTTCGGTGATAATATGGAAGAGGTCTGGGGACACTGGAAATTCCTGCTCTTCTATCTGACCTGCGGGATTGCAGCGGCCGGTCTGGAATATGCGGTCGATCCACAATCCATGATCCCGATGGTCGGGGCCTCTGGCGCGATTGCCGGGGTCTTGGGCGGCTATTTCCTGTTCTATCCGCGTGCCCGCGTAGATATGTTCCTGTTTCTGATCATCATTTTCCGGATCATCCCAGTGCCCGCATGGCTGGTGCTGGGCAGTTGGTTCGTGATGCAGATCCTGGGTGGCATTGGCGGCTATACCGAGGGCGGCGGCGTGGCCTACTGGGCCCATGCAGGTGGTTTCATGGCCGGGGTGATCCTGAGCCTGCCGCTATGGCTGCGCATGGGCGGATGGGCGCATTGGGAACGCTGCGCGGGCCAGCCGCCGCACCCGGAAGCGCAATACAGGCTGGTCAAATCCAAAGTGCCGCAAGCAGGCAAGCGCAAGCATGTGCGGGCCAGTCCGTGGTGGCGCTAAGCGCGCTGCTGTGGCATGTCGGACGCGACGGCAAAGTACAATTGGAACGGGGGACAGGATGGATCTCGGAATTTCAGGCAAACGCGCTCTGGTCTGCGCGGCCTCGCGTGGGTTGGGACGTGGCTGCGCCGAAGCGCTGGCGGCAGATGGCGTTCATCTGGTGCTGAATGCCCGCGGGGCCGACGCGTTGGAGGCAACGGCCGCAGCGATCCGCGCGGCGCATGGGGTTGATGTTGTGACGGTCGCAGCGGATATCACAACGCCAGAGGGCCGGGCCAAAGTGCTGCAGGCCTCGGGCGATGTTGATATTCTGGTCACCAATGCAGGCGGCCCGCCGCCCGGAAGCTGGAGCGACTGGTCGCGCGATGATTTCATCGCCGCTCTGGACGCGAATATGCTGACCCCGATTGCGCTGATGCAGGCGCTGGTGCCGGGAATGATTGCGCGTGGCTGGGGGCGGGTGGTCAATATCACTTCGGGTTCGGTGAAAGCGCCTATGCCGGTTCTGGGCCTGTCGAACACAGCGCGTACAGGGCTTACAGGCTTTGTCGCAGGCACGGCGCGCCAGGTTGCGGGCAAGGGTGTGATCATCAACAATCTTCTGCCCGGTATCCATGACACGGATCGTGCTGTGGCGCTCGATACAGGTGTGGCACAGGCCGAAGGCATCACGCTCGAGGCCGCCCGCGCCAAGCGCGAAGCCACGATTCCGGCCGCGCGCTATGGCACTGCGGCCGAATTCGGCGCGGCCTGTGCGTTCCTGTGCTCGCAGCATGCCGGGTTTATCGTGGGGCAGAACTTGCTGCTCGATGGCGGTGCAGTCAATTCAACCCTGTAGACCTGTCCGGGCCCATGTTGACCCAGCGTCAGTTTCATTGATCTGGAACAAGGCGCAGGCCGGTTCAGGCGTGCATCCTTGTGGTGCTAGGCGTAACTGACGCTGGGGGGATCGCATGAAAGTTCTGATCATTTTTGAAACTGGCGAGGGCCAGACGGCCAAGATCGCGCAGGCCGTTGCGACGCAGGCCCGGCAGATCGGGCATGTCGTGACTGTGCATGATCTGTCAGACACAGCGGCAGATTTGCCAATCAGTGATGCGGACCGGATCATTCTGGCCGCGCCCGTGCATGAGCGCCGCCACCCGAAAGGGTTTGAAGCGTTGCTGTCGACCCGCGGCAAGGAAATCTCGGCGCGCCCCAGTCTGATGCTGTCGGTCAGTCTGAAAGCCGCTTTCTTCGAAGGGCTGGAAGAGGCCCGCGATTATCTGGTCGAGATGGAGATGCGCACGGGCTTCACACCAACGCAAGAGGCGCTGGTCGCAGGGGCTGTGCGTCCATCGAGCTATGATTATTACCAAAGCCAGATCGTGCGGCATGTCGCGCTTGCAGGCCACGATGTCGAGTTGCAAGAGCGCGAAACAGAATTCACCGATTGGGACGGGCTGCACCAGACTATTGCGCGGTTTCTGGCCCCCTGATCTGGTTGAATATCAGAGCTTTACGAGCCGATCTTCTCATGCGGGTCGAAGCCTGCAATGACTACTTCGCGGGTCCTGCAGTCATCGCACATGGTCAGCAAGGCGCGACGTTTCTCGCCTTCTGGGCCACTGAACATCCAATGCCCGTCCAGCCGCGCCAACACACGGTCGATGCTGGATTTCGTGCCGAACAATTTACCGCAAGACGTGCAGGCGAAGGGCTCTTCTTCCTTGAGCACGCGCTTCGGCTTTGCCCAGGCGACAAGATCGATCTGCGGGGTAAGGCTGATGGCATCTTCGGGGCATGTGGCCACGCAGATCCCGCATTGCACGCAGGCATTTTCGGTAAAGCGCAGCATCGGCTTGTCGGGATTGTCCGACAGCGCTCCG
>SKSL01000273.1 GCA_007123015.1 Natronohydrobacter sp.
CATCCGCCAGGAAATTGGCTGTGATAATGTCGAGAGATAGGCGCCGCGGTGATGATAGACCACACCTTTGGGCCGCCCAGTTGTCCCCGACGTATAATTCAGCGCAAGGCTTTCCCATTCATCCACTGGCATGACCCACTCAAATTCAGGATCACCCGAGGCAAGCAGGTCCTCATATTCGGTAAATGCTCCAGTCGGCGAGAAGCCGGACTCGCGATCTGCCACTTCAATGATTTCGGGCGCGTCATCACCCAAGGCCGCACAAGCCGCGCGCGCCAGATCAATGAAAGCGGTATCTGCCAGCAGGACCCGGGCGCGTGAATGATCAAGGATGTAGCGTACTGTTTCGACATCCAGCCTTGTGTTGATCGCATTCAGCACTGCACCACAGGCTGGCACCCCGAAATGCGCTTCGGCATGCGGCGCAATATTCGGCAGCAAGGTCGAGACCACATCCCCCGGTGCAACCCCATGCGCCTGCAAGCCCGAAGCCAGTCTGCTGACGCGTTCTGCATATTCCGCATAGCTGCGCCGTGTCTCGCCCTGCACAAGGGCCTCGCGCGTGGCGAAGATATCTGCCGCGCGCCGCAAATGCGACAGCGGTGTCAGTGCAGCGTGATTCGCCGCGCATTTTTCCAATCCGGTTTCGTCCGAAAGCCAGCCCATGATTCCCCCCTGTATCCATCATGACAGGCATCAGCCTGCCACGCGTCTGATCGCGAATGTCGACAAACTTGCCGCCCCTTGCAACAAAAAGTTGTGCGCCCAGAAAAAACCCAACTCTCTCCGCGTTGCTGCCTCTTCACCTTAGTTAATTTCCTTTCACAGACAAGAAATCACCGGGGCAGACGCCCCAAAACGCTTCTGAAGAAAGGAAAGACCATGTTCGATATCGCTTCTTCAGTAAAGGTATTCGCTGCGCGTTCCTGCAGCTTTGACACGCTCAAGAAACAGATCGAGCACCAGACCTATGAGACGGCCCAGCCATGGGCCAATATGACCCGGCTGCGCGAAAACGGCTTTCTGGCCGAAACTCTGATCGCGACGGATCACGGCTGGTGTCCTGCAGGTCGCATTGCACAGGGCAGTGTGGTGATGACCTTTGATCACGGCCTTCAACCTGTTCTGGAGGTCCAGACCGTCCAGATCGACCCAAGAGTGATCCCGGACCGCAAGGCCAGACTCATCGGAATTCCAGCAGGTGCACTTGGCAATCGCCGTGAGATGCGGGTCTTGCCGATGCAGGAACTGGTGATCGAATCCGATGAGGCCGAAACCCTCTATGGTGACCCTTTCGTGCCTGTGCCCGCCTATATGCTGGACGGCTACAAGGGTATTCGCAAAACCGCTTTCGACAGGAAAATCACAGTTGTCATGATCGCGACCGCGCATGAGGAAATCCTGCATGGCGACGGTGGTCTGCTCGCCATCTCGAACACGGCAAGCGGGTTATCGCCTGTAACTGCAGCCCATGAGACATGCGAGGAAGGCTATCGCCGCCTGTCCCAGATCCAGCTGCAGCGGCTTCTCAATTCAGGCACCAAGGCGCGCCGCGCGGCCGTGATGCATGACAATATCGACGAAACCTACGCAGCCCTTGAAAGGCGGCTGGCGTAAAACCCGGCGTTGCGTCCAGCCATGTCCCGCAGCAGCTGCGGGGCGTGGAAGCGCGCGCCGAACCTGGCCTCCAGCCGGTCGCAGGTTTCGACCGCATAGGGTGCCCCCAGCATGTCAAGCCATGAGAACGGTCCGCCCGACCATGGCGCAAAGCCCCAGCCCAAGATCGCCCCGACATCGCCTTCGCGGATATCGGTCAGCACATCTTCTTCGAGCGCGCGCACAGCTTCCAGGGTCTGTGCGAACATCAGCCGATGCTGCACGTCGATCAGGTCCGGCTGGGTGGCTGAAAGCGGGAAGTGCTGCGCAAGCCCGTCCCACAGGCCCTGCCGCTTGCCCTTTTCATCGTAGCTGTAGAACCCTGCAGCGGCCTTGCGGCCAAGACGGCCTTGCTCGACCATCCAGAACACGACCTCGTCCACATCGCCATCGGCATAAGCATCGCCCATCGCCGCGCGCGTGGCCTTGGCGATCTTTGCGCCCAGATCGAGCGAGGTCTCGTCCACCAATTGCAGCGGCCCCAGCGGCATGCCCATCAGCTTGGCCGCATTTTCCACCAGCGCAGGCGCGACACCTTCGCGCACCATCCGCATCCCTTCATTGATATAGGGAATGATGCAGCGATTGGCGTAGAAGAACCGCGCATCATTGACCACGATCGGCGTCTTGCGGATCTGGCGGACGAAATCGAGCGCCTTGGCCACAGCCCGGTCGCCGGTCGCTTTGCCGCGAATGATCTCGACCAGCAGCATCTTGTCCACCGGGCTGAAGAAATGGATGCCGATGAACTGCTCTGGGCGCGCGCTGGCTTTCGCCAGATCACTGATCGGCAGGGTTGACGTGTTGGTGGCGAAAATCGCGTCATCAGGAAGTGCGGCCTCGGCCTTGGCGGTGACTTCGGCCTTGACCTTCGGGTCCTCGAACACGGCCTCGATCACCAGATCACAACCGCTCAGCGCTGCATAATCCGTTGTGGGCATGATCCGGCCCAGAACTTCGGCCTTCTTGTCCTCTGTCACCTTGCCGCGCTTCATCCCTTTGTCGAGGATGTTTTCGGAATAGCCCTTGCCGCGCTCTGCGGCGGCCTGTTCGGCGTCGATCAGCACCACCTCGATCCCGGCATTGGCCGCAACATAAGCAATACCCGCGCCCATCATGCCTGCCCCCAGCACACCCAGTTTGTGGACTTTTTCATCCGCGACTGCAGGCCGGTTCGCGCCCTTCTCCAGCGCTTCCTTATTGATGAAGAGCGAGCGTATCATGGCACTGGACGACGGGTTCATCAACACATTGACGAACCAGCGCGCCTCGATCTTGAGCGCCGTATCGAAGGGCACCAAAGCGCCCTCATAGACTGCCGATAACAGCGCCTTGGCCGCCGGATAGACGCCATGGGTCTTGCCATTGATCATGGCCGAGGCCCCCACGAAGGTCATGAAACCCGCCGGGTGATAGGGCGCGCCACCGGGCATCTTGTAGCCCTTCGC
This sequence comes from Natronohydrobacter sp., assembly GCA_007123015.1. Lineage (GTDB taxonomy): Bacteria > Pseudomonadota > Alphaproteobacteria > Rhodobacterales > Rhodobacteraceae > Roseinatronobacter. The sequence goes on from SKSL01000273.1 coordinate 3,105, forward strand.
ATCCCACGGCTTGACCAGATCGGCGTCTTTGGCGCCCAGCACCCACTCTTTCGCGCGGGCCAGCAACTCCGCGCCGGGCACCACTTCATCAATAAGCCCGGCCGCCTTGGCTTTCTTTGGCTCCGACAATTTGCCTTCCAGCAGAAAGGGCGCGGCCCCCATCGCACCCAGCTTGCGGGCCAGACGGGTTGTACCGCCCGCGCCGGGGAAGATGCCGACCATGATCTCGGGCAAGCCGATCTTGGCCTTCGGATTATCAGCTGCGATGATCCGATGACAGGCCAGAGGAATTTCCAGCCCGATACCCAGCGCCGTGCCGGGCAGCGCCGCCACAACCGGCTTGCCGCCTTTCAGGCTTTTCGGATCCATACCCGCGCGCTCGATCTTGCGCAGACAGCGATGCATCGACATGATCCCGTCAAACAACCCCTGTTCGGGCTGATCGCCAGCCATCTCTTTCATCCTGGCGATCACATTCAGGTCCATCCCGCCTGCGAAATCAGGCTTGCCGCTGGTGATGATCACCCCCTTGACCGCCTCATCCCCAAGCGCCGTGTCGATATGCGCTTCCAGCTCGGCCAGCCCCTCCATCGACAGGACATTCATGGATTTATTCGGGATGTCCCAAGAGATGGTGGCGATCCCGTCTGCATCAGTGGAATAGTGAAAATCGCTCATGTCAGTCTCCTCCGCCTGGCAAGTCGCGGGGCCCTGCCCAGGCGCTGCCATCATGATATGTAAACCTGTTGACTGCACCCGAGATATGAACCTTCATGTCCACATCGACATAAGTGCAGATGTCTTCCTCGACCTTGCCGCCGACGACCAGAAACCGTGCCATGCTGTCGGTGCGGTTGATGAATCGATGGCCAACCGGCACGCCGGCTTTCCAGGCCGCACATTCGCCCGCGCGCATCTCAGTTTCGCCCGCGTCTTCGACAAGCGTCAGCACGCCCTCAAGCACCATCGCGAATTCATCCTCGCGCAGATGCCAATGCCGCAAGGACGCAACTGCGCCGGGTTGCAGCGTCACGATATTGACCCCGAACTGAGTCAGCCCGGCCAGGTCCCCCAGCCTCTGCGACGACCGTCCGGCCATCTGCCCTGCATAGGGGTAAGGATAGACCGAGCCGGTCTTGACCGGGGCTTGCGCACGATCAAGCTTGGGCATCAGACGCGCTCGATGATCGTGGCGGCCCCCATGCCAGAGGCGACACAAAGCGTCGCAAGCCCAGTGCCCTTGCCGGAACGCTCCAACTCATCAAGCAGCGTGCCGATGATCATCGCCCCGGTCGCGCCCAAGGGATGGCCCATCGCGATCGCGCCACCATTCACGTTCACGCAGTCACTAGCGACATCAAAGGCCTGCATGAATCGCAACACGACCGAGGCAAAGGCTTCATTGACCTCGAACAGGTCAATATCGGAAATCTGCATGCCACTGTCGCGCAAGATCTTCTCGGTAACAGGCACTGGCCCCGTCAGCATGATCGTGGGATCCGTGCCGATCTTGGCTGTGGCCTTGATCCTAGCCCTTGGTTTCAAACCATATTTCTCACCAAACTCTTTGGACCCGATCAGAATGCCAGCAGCACCGTCAACGATCCCGGACGAATTGCCCGCGTGGTGGATATGTTCGATATGTTCAAGATGCGGATATTTCATCAGCGCGATCTTGTCGAAGCCCGGCATGGTTTCACCCATTTCCTTGAAAGCCGGTTTCAGGGCACCGAGCGACTGCATATCCGTGCCAGGGCGGATGTATTCATCGCGCTCCAAGATCGTCAGCCCGTTGATATCCGTGACTGGAACAACCGAGCGCGCGAAGCGGTCCTCTTTCCAGGCTTGAACCGCCCGCTTCTGGCTCTCGACTGCCAAAGCATCTGCCATGTCACGGGTGAATCCGTATTCCGTGGCGATGATATCAGCAGCAATGCCCTGCGGCACAAAATAGCGCTCCATCGCAACTGATGGGTCCACGGCCACCGCCGCCCCGTCCGACCCCATCGCGACACGGCTCATCATCTCGACACCGCCCGCAACATAGGCCATGCCCGCACCACCACGCACCTGATTGGCCGCGATATTCACCGCCTCCATACCAGAGGCACAGAACCGATTGATCGCCAACCCCGGCACCTGCTCGTCGAAATCCGAGGCCATCACGGCAGTGCGCGCAAGACACCCGCCCTGCTCACCGACCTGAGTGACATTCCCCCAGATGACATCCTCGATCGCAGTTGTCTCCAGATCATTGCGCGCCTTCAGCGCGTTCAATACACCTGCAGACAAGCGCACGGCTGTGACTTCATGCAAACTGCCATCGGCGCGCCCTTTGCCGCGGGGTGTGCGGATTGCATCGTAGATATAGGCGTCGCTCATCTTGTTCCCTCCCTGATAGAGTATGTCTGTAATCCGCCAGCGGCATCACACGATGTGGCTGGCGTAGAATTTGAGTATTTTGAGCAAGAAAATGCTGCAGCTTTACCTTCGCTTAAGCTAGGCGCATTAAAGTTAATCCACGGTACAGGCTGGAGAGCCGATGACCGTGCAAGGAAATGCCCCGCCTGCCGCCCGCCCGGAAACGGACTTCCATGTGGCCATCGGTCAGGCGGGGTACGCGCCTTTGCATTTTCTTGCTGCAAATACTCTCGCCGAAGGCAGCTACCGATCACCTCTTGCGCGCCTCCAACTCGGAATTGAACAGCCGCAGCCTGTGCCCCAGATTTTCCGCATCGGTGACCGAATCGAAGTTCTCAAACAGGAAAGACAACGCCTCGCCTTCATCCAACCCGGCTTCTTGCGCGAAACGGCGCAGGCGACGGTAGCCATCTTCGGTCATGGCCGCGTTAAAGCGACGGGTCAGGCGAAAACGTTTAGGCATGATCATCCTTTCTGTAGTCCGAGGCCGGGTGACCCGGCCCCTTTCTCATTACGGCACAGAAACGCTCAGAACTGCTCTGCGCCCAGAGCCATGACTGTGTCGGACCCGCTCTGGATCCGGGCGAGATGCATCGCTGTCGCAGGCAGTTGGCGGGCCATGTAGTAACGCCCGGTGGCAATCTTTGCCTCATAGAAATCGCGATCCGATGCGCCGTCATCCAGTGCCGCATAAGCGGCTTTGGCCATGCGCGCCCACATCAGGCCGAGGCAGACATGGCCGAAGAGATGCATGAAATCGCTCGACCCGGCCAGCGCGTCATTGGGCGATTTCATGCCGCGTTCCATGAAATACAGGCCTGCTGCCTGCAGATCTTTCGAAGCCGCCTTGAGCGGGCCGAGGAATCCTTCCAGCCGCGCATCACCGTTGTTTTCCTTCAGGAACGTCTTCACCAGATCGAAAAACGCCATGACATGCTTGCCACCATCCTGCGCCAATTTCCGGCCCACAAGATCGAGCGCCTGCACGCCATTCGCGCCTTCATAGATCATGGCGATACGCGCATCACGGGCGAATTGGGACATGCCCCATTCCTCGATATAGCCGTGCCCGCCATAGACCTGCTGCGCCTGCACGCAGAATTCGAACCCCTTATCAGTCAGGAAGCCCTTGATCACCGGGGTCAGAAGCGAGATCAGCCCATCAGCGTTCTTGTCGCCGGAGCGATGCGCCCGGTCGATCAGGCTTGCGCCCCAGAGCGTGAAGGCGCGCGCGCCTTCGACAAAGCTTTTCTGATCCATCAGCATGCGGCGGATATCGGGATGCACGATCAGCGGATCGGCCGGGCCATCCGGGTTCTTCACCCCGGTCACATCGCGCCCCTGCAGACGGTCCACAGCATAGGCCAGTGCGTTTTGATATGCGACTGCGGCCTGCGCATAGCCTTGCAGGCCAACACCGATGCGGGCTTCGTTCATCATCGTGAACATGGCGCGCATGCCCTTGTGCAGATCGCCAATCAGATAGCCGGCCGCGCCGTCATAATTCATCACGCAGGTCGAATTTCCGTGGATGCCCATTTTCTCTTCGATCTTGCCGACCGAAACCGCATTGCGCGGCCCCAGACTGCCATCCTCGTTCACCACAAACTTCGGCACGATGAAAAGCGAGATGCCCTTGGTGCCCTCGCCCCCGCCCGGCGCCTTGGCCAGGACCAGATGGATGACATTCTCGGCCATGTCGTGGTCGCCCGCCGAGATGAAAATCTTCTGGCCCGTGATCTTGTAGCTGCCATCGCCTAAGGGTTCGGCCTTGGTGCGCATCATGCCCAGATCCGTGCCGCAATGCGGTTCAGTCAGGTTCATCGTGCCGGTCCAGTCAAGCGCGACCATCTTCGGCAGATAGGTGTCCTTCTGCGCCTGCGACCCATGCGCCAGAATGGCCGAGATCGCGCCATGGGTCAGGCCCTGATACATGTTCAACGCCATATTGGCCGAGACGAAAATCTCGCCCACAGCCGAACCCATCAGATAGGGCAGATTCTGGCCGCCGAATTCTTCCGGAATATCCAGCCCGTTCCAGCCGCCTTCCTTTATCTTATCGAAGGCTGCCTTGAACCCTTCGGGCGTGTAAACGACGCCGTTTTCCAAGCGGCAGCCTTGGCTGTCGCCCACTGCGTTCAGCGGGGCCAGCACGTCCTGTGCAAGTTTCGCCGCTTCCTCGATCACGGCCGAGGTGAAATCGGCTTCCAGATCGCTGTAGCCCGGCACATCTGACGCGCTGACCTGCAGCACATCATGCAGGACGAAATGCAGATCCTTGGTGGGGGCAGTGTAGCTTGGCATGGTCTCTCTCCCGTGATTTCCGGCGCGCGCGGCGCGCTGTCATTCTGCGGCCTTGGGGCGGTCTGCATTGCGCAGCACATCTTCACCCCAGGCGAGTTCCTTTTTCAGATCCGCGATCGCTTCAGTCAGCTCGTCGCGCTGGCGCTCCATATCGGCAAGGCGGGCGCGGGCGATGTCATAAGTCTTGCGCAATTGCTTCAATTCGCTGTCGTCGCGATCATACATTTCCAGAAGCTGGCGTATTTCTTCCAGGCTGAAGCCGAAGCGCTTGCCGCGCAGGATCAGTTTCAGCCGCGCCTGATCGCGGCGGGTGAACAGACGATGCTGCCCGTCGCGCAGCGGGAAGAGAAGTTCCTTGGCCTCATAGAACCGCAAGGTGCGCGGAGTGACGCCGAATTCGGCGCACATCTCGCGAATAGTCCTGGTGTCTTTCGGCATGACGCAAACCTCTGAACAAAATCATGACGCCCGCGCGCCACAACTTGTTTTCAAGATACGCTTGTTGACGTGAACGTAAAGTTAAACGCTGCGTCAGAAATCTTGCGGCACCGGGTTTATCATTCTTTTGGCAGCAGCTCTGCAGCCTCGGCGCGCAGCTTTTCCAGATCACTGATCGTATGCTCAAGCTCGCGCGCCTGATTGCGCAGTGCAACAATCTGGCGGTCGGCCATCGAAAGCCACGCGCGCAATTGCGACTCCGTGCCTTCTTTCTGATAGATCTCAAGCCATTGCCGGATTTCTTCCAGACTGAAACCGAATCTGCGCCCGCGCATGACCAGGGTCATGCGTGCCACTTCGCGTGGCGTGTAAAAACGGTTGCGGCCTTCCTTCTCTGGGCTGAGCAACTCGATATATTCATAGTAACGCAGCGTGCGCGGCGTCACGTCGAACTTCGCACACATTTCCTTGAAATTCAGGCGACCATTGCTCATCGCTGCGTCTTGTTCCACTTTCACATGTCCTTATGCTAAACCGCCGCGCACAGAGATGCAAATCGAGCCTGCCAGCTTGCCATTTCAGTCATTTCACGCGCAGATATGCACAAAGCAACAAGAAGGGAGCCCCCATGCCGGAGAACGACGCGCAGGATTTCATCAAGGCCCTGCCCTTTGCCCGCGCGCTCGGAATGCGGCTGGACCAGATCGGCGAAGGCCATGCACAGCTTTCGATGGATTGGGACGCGCGCTTTGTGGGCGATCCGGCGACCGGGGTCATTCATGGGGGTGCTGTCTCGGCGCTGATGGATACCTGCGGGGGCGCGGCGGTGCTGTCTTATCCCGGCGCGCTGGGCACCGCGACCATCGATCTGCGTATCGACTACATGCGCGCGGCCACACCGGGTCAGCGGATCACGGCGCGCGCAGAGTGCTACCATGTCACCCGTCGCGTCGCTTTCGTGCGCGCCACCGCCCATGACGAGGACAGTGCGAACCCTGTCGCCACCGCCAGCGGCGCGTTCACCTTTGACCGCAAGGAGCAGCCATGAAAGCGCCCGAACCCGTTCAAAGGCTGAAGCACCGCCGCGATTCGGCGCTGTCGACGCTGGTCGGCGCGGTCCCCTACGCGGGCTTTCTCGGCATCCAGTTCGAACGGCATGGCGATGAATTGACCGCTATCCTGCCCTATTCCGAAATGCTGATCGGCAACCCGATCCTGCCTGCTCTGCATGGCGGCGTGATCGCCTCTTTCCTCGAAGTGACCGCGATCATCGAGCTGAGCTGGGCGATGCTCTGGGACGAGCTGGAATCGGGCCGCCTGACGCCAGAGGCGATGGCGGACAACCTGCCCCGCCTGCCGAAAACCATTGATTTCACTGTCGATTACCTGCGCACGGGCCTGCCGCGCGATGCTTATGCGCGCGCCCGTGTCAACCGCTCGGGGCGGCGCTACGCGTCTGTCCATGTCGAGGCCTGGCAGGACAACCGCGCGCGCCTTTTCGCGCAAGCGACCGGCCATTTCCTGATGCCGCAACGCAAGGATGACTGACGCAGGCCCAAGCCATCAGCGCATCCTGAAAATCGCGATCCCGATCGTGCTGGCGAATATCTCGGTCCCGCTGCTTGGGGCCGTCGATACGGGCGTCGTGGGCCAGATGGGCGAAGCCGCGCCGATCGGGGCCGTCGGGCTTGGCGCGATCATTCTGGCCTCGATCTACTGGATATTCGGCTTTCTGCGCATGGGCACGACCGGGCTTGTGGCCCAGGCCACTGGTGCAGGCGATCTGGCGGAAAGTGGCGCGATCCTGACGCGCGGAGTGATGATCGGGCTGGCGGCCGGGGCAGTGATGGTGCTGGGCCAGAGCGCGATCACATGGGCCGCCTTCCGGATCGCGCCTGCCAGTGCAGAGGTCGAGGCCCTGGCCCGTGACTATCTTGCCATCCGCATCTGGGGCGCACCTGCGACGATCGCGCTTTATGCAGTGAATGGCTGGCTGATCGCAACCGAACGCACGCGCGGCGTGCTGGTGCTGCAACTGTGGATGAACGGGCTGAATATCGCGCTGGATCTGTGGTTCGTGCTGGGCCTTGGCTGGGGCGTGCAAGGGGTGGCGATTGCGACGCTGATTTCGGAACTGAGCGCGCTTGGTCTGGGCCTGTGGCTGTGCCGCGCAGCTTTTGCCGGGGCGCAATGGCGCGACTGGGCGCGGGTCTTCGATCGGGTGCGGCTGCGGCGCATGTGGGTGGTGAATTCCGACATCATGCTGCGCACAGTGGCGTTGCAAGCGGCGATGACGGGATTTCTGTTCGTCTCGGCCGGGTTTGGCGATGTGGAGCTCGCGGCGAACCAGATCCTGTGGCAATTCCTGCTGGTCACGGCCTATGCGCTGGACGGTTTCGCCTTTGCCGCTGAAGCACTGGTCGGACAATTTGTCGGGGCTGCGTCAGTCAGGGGCATGCGCGCAGCAAGCCTGCGCGCCTCGATCTGGGCGGTGGGCGGGTCGTTGGTGATGGCGTTGGGGTTTTGGCTTCTGGGGCCGATGATCATCACTATGATGACGACGTCAGAGCATGTCCGCGACGCCGCCCGCGCGTTTCTGCCTTTCGTGGTTGTGCTCTGCGTGCTGGGTGTTGGCGCATATATGCTGGACGGGATTTTCATTGGCGCGACCGGAACACGCGAGATGCGCAATACTGTGGTGCTGGCCGTGGCGATCTATGGTGTGTTCCTTTGGGTCGCTGTGCCGATCTGGGGCAATGCAGCGCTTTGGTGCGGGTTGATGCTGCTCAATGTGCTGCGCGGGGTGTTTCTGGGGGTGCTTTATCCGCGACTGGAACGCCGGGTGGCGGGAGGGGATTGAGGGGCGTTGCCCCTCTGGGTCCTGCGGACCCATTCACCCCAGGATATTTGAACAAGGATGAAAGATCACAGCCATCTCTCGCGATCTGTCCCGACTGCACCCTGCAGGGTCGAGAAGCCATCGCGGTCGAGGAGAGTCAGGAGACCGCGATTGATCGCACTCACCAGTGACAGACCCTGATAGGTGAGCGCGGAATAAAGTTGCACAGCAGAGGCCCCGGCGCGGATTTTCGCGTAAGCATCTTCTGCTGATGCAATGCCCCCCACCCCGATCAACGGGACCGCGCCCTGGGTCAGATACGCGAGACGCGCAAGGATGCGCGTGGACATATCGAACAATGGCGCACCTGAAAGGCCGCCCTTTTCGCCAGAGCTTGCACTTTTCAAACCTGAGCGGCTGATCGTGGTATTGGTCGCGATGATCCCGTCGAGCTGCGCCGCAATTGCCACACGCGCGATATCTTCAAGCTCGGCCTCGGTCAGATCGGGCGCGATCTTGAGGAAGACAGGGATCTTGCGCGGCAAGGCGTCGCGCGCTGTCATGACGCCTTTGAGCAGGGCTGCGAGTGCCTCGGCCCCTTGCAGATCGCGCAGGGATTCCGTGTTCGGCGAGGACACATTCACAGTGGCAAAATCGAGATGCGCACCGCAGCGTATGAGCACATGGGCGAAATCCGCGGCCCGGTCGGCACTGTCCTTGTTTGCCCCCAGATTGAGGCCCAGAACCATGCTTTTCGGGCGTTTCGCAAGGCGCGCCGCGATGACATCGGCGCCTTCATTGTTGAAGCCGAAGCGGTTGATCACTGCCGCGTCTTCGCGCAGGCGGTAGAGGCGCGGGCGCGGGTTGCCCTC
>SKSL01000134.1 GCA_007123015.1 Natronohydrobacter sp.
AAGCCGACCGGATGCAGAATCTTGCCTTCACGGATGCCGAATGGCTGCCTGAACGCGATGTGATCCTGGAAGAGCGGGGGCAGGTGCTGGAAAGCCGTGTGGGCGCGCAATTCAACGAGGCTTTGCTGGCCGCACTCTTCAAGGAACATCCTTACGGTGTGCCAATCATTGGCTGGCGGCATGAAATGGAAACCTTGACCGACGAGATGGCGATGGATTTCTATCGTGCGCATTATGGACCGAATAATGCCATTCTGGTCATTGCCGGGGATGTGGACACGGAAGATGCCTTTGCGCTGGCCAAGGAACATTACGGACCCATCCCACGCAATCCGGCGCTTGTGCCTGTGACCCGCCCGTCCGAGCCGCCGCATCTGGCCGCGCGCCGGGTCGTGATGGAAGATGGCCGTGTCAGCAATCCTTATGTCAGCCGCGTCTACAAGGTGCCCCCGCGCCGCAGCGGTGACCCCTCGCAAGCCGCTGCATTGCAGATGCTGGCGGCCCTTCTTGGGGGGTCGGCCACCACATCGGTGCTGGAACGGCAGTTGAATTTCGAAGAAGGCATCGCGCTGTCGGCATGGGCCAGTTACATGGGCATGATGCGCGACTATGGCATGTTCATGATGGGGATCACGCCAGTCGAAGGGGTCTCGCTCGATGAAGCAGAGGCCGCCATGGACCGGGTTTTTGCCGAATTTCTGGAAGGCGGGGTCGATATGGCACAATTCGAGCGCGTTCGCCGGCAGATGCGCGCCTCTGAGATTTATGCGCTCGATGACACCCAATCGCGCGCGCGCCAATTTGGCATGGGCCTGAGCATCGGGCTGACTGTTGATGATATCACGGGCTGGATCGATGCGTTGGAGGCAGTCACGCCCGAGGATGTGATCGCGGCCGGGCGCGATCTTCTGGATCGCCGGGCCTCTGTCACAGGTCATCTGATCCGCCCCCAGACGACCGAGGTGAACTGATGAAACGCCTGATCGCCCTTTTCCTGCTTGTCGCCTTCCCGCTGCGCGCCGAAGTCGATATCACTCCGGTCACATCTGACACGGCCTTGACCGCCTGGCTGGTCGAAGAACGCTCGATCCCCTTTGTCTCGCTCGAATTGATTTTCGCGGGCGGGGCCATGATCGAAAGCGATGACACGGCCGGGGCCGTCAATCTGATGACAGCGCTCTTGTCCGAAGGGGCAGGGGATCTGGATGCACAAGCCTTTGCCGCGCGCACCGAAGAGCTGACAGCAAGGATCAGCTTCTCGGCCTCGCGCGATTCGGTGTCTGTGTCAGCGCGCTTTCTGACCGAAGATGCGGACGCAGTGATTGATCATCTGCGTCTGGCGCTGACAGACCCGCAGTTTGACGCAGCCGCAATCGAGCGCGTCCGGGGTCAAGTCCTGGCCAGCCTGCGCCGCGACGACCTGAACCCGAACACACTGGCATCGCGCGGGTTTAGCCGTGCGGCCTTTGGCGATCATCCTTATGGGCGCGAACCCAATGGTACGCCCGAAACTGTCGCCGCACTTGACCGCGACGATCTGCTGCGCGCGCATGCTGGTGCCATCGCGCGTGACCGCGTGTTTATTGGCGCAGCCGGCGATATTGGCGCAGAGGATCTGGCCGCGCTGCTGGACCGTCTGTTTGACGGCATTCCGGAAACTGGTGCTGATATGCCCGAGCGCGCTGACTTTCTGGCCGAACCGGGGATCGAGGTGATCCCCTTCGACGGGCCGCAATCGGTCGTGGCTTTCGGTCATGCGGGCATTGCTCGCGATGATCCGGAGTTTCTGGCGGCTTTTGTTGTCAATGAAGTTTTCGGGGGCGGGCGCTTCGGCACGCGGCTGATGCGCTCGTTGCGTCAGGAACGCGGGCTGACCTACGGGATCGGGGCGTTCTTGTCGGCAGGTGCGCTGGGCGAAAGTTTCCAGGGGCGGCTTTCGACCGATAACGCCAATGTGGGGCTGGTGATCGAATTGCTGCGCGAAGAATGGACACAGATGGCCGAGGAGGGGATCACAGCCGAGGAACTGGAGCGCGTCCAGACATTTCTGACCGGCTCTTACCCGCTGCGCTTTGATGGCAATTCGTCTATCGCGTCGATCATGGCCTCGATGCAATTCCAGGGCTTTGATCAGGATTATGTCAATATCCGCAATGACCTGATCCGCGATCTGACGCTTGATCAGGCCAATGACATGGCCGCGCGCCTGTTCGATCCGGATGCGCTGTTTTTCGTCATTGTCGGGCAGCCCGTCGGGGTAAACTAACTTGGCAAAAGCTAGGCATTCATGCTACATCATGTAGCATGAATGCACCCGACCCCAATATACGCCCGGAAATTCGCCAGCTCGATGAAGCTGCGGTCAACCGTATCGCAGCCGGTGAAATGGTCGAGCGTCCGGCCTCTGCAGTCAAGGAACTGGTCGAGAATGCGCTTGATGCAGGCGCGCAGCGGATCGAGGTCGCATACGCAGATGGTGGCAAGACGCTGATCCGTGTGCGTGACGACGGCCATGGGATGCGTGGGGCGGATCTGCCTCTGGCATTGTCCCGCCACGCGACTTCGAAAATCGACGGGACGGATCTGCTGAACATCCATTCTTTCGGGTTCCGGGGTGAGGCGCTGGCGTCGTTGGGCGCAGTCGGGCGGCTGACGATCAGCACCCGTGCAGCGGGTGAAGAGGGGGCGGCCATCACGGTCGAAGGCGGGCGCATGGGGGCCGTGCGCCCAGAGGCCGCACGCTACGGTACCACAGTCACCCTGCGCGATCTGTTCTATGCCACGCCTGCGCGGCTGAAATTCATGCGCTCGGACCGGGCTGAAGCACAGGCGATTGCCGATGTAGTCAAGCGCCTTGCTCTGGCCGAACCCTATGTCAGCTTCACTCTGGCAGATGTGTCAAGCGACACCCCGCGCGAGGTCTTCCGCGCTGATGCGGCCCAGGGCGCGCTGTTCGACGCGCTGGAAGTGCGCATGGCCAGCGTCATCGGGCGCGATTTTTCGGATAATGCACTCAGGATTGATGCAGAACGCGAAGGGCTGCATCTGACAGGTTTCGCGGCACTGCCGACCTATTCGCGCGGTGCGGCAGTTGCGCAATATCTCTTCGTGAATGGCCGCCCTGTGCGCGACAAGATGCTGCTCGGCGCGCTGCGCGCGGCTTATGCAGATGTACTGTCGCGGGACCGCCACCCGGTCGCTGCGCTTTTTCTGGCCTGCGCGCCGGAACTGGTCGATGTGAACGTGCATCCGGCCAAATCCGAAGTGCGTTTTCGGGATCCGGGACTCGCGCGTGGGCTTCTTGTCAGCGCGCTGCGCCATGCGCTGGCAGGGGCCGGACATCGCGCGTCCAGTACAGTGGCGGGCGCGATGCTGGGCGCAATGCAGCCACAACGCGGGGTAGCGTCTTATCAGATGGACCGACCCTCGCGCCAGGCCGCGCAGAGCGCTTATCAGCTTCAGGCGCCGCAGGGCTTTTCCGAGGCCCCTGCGCTCTGGTCTGACGCCGAAACAGTCTCGGCGCGTCCGGCGGCCGCCATTGATGATGCGCTCGACGCGCCATTGGGGGCAGCGCGTGCGCAATTGCACGAGACCTATATCATCGCCCAGACGCGCGACGGGATAGTGCTTGTCGATGCCCATGCCGCGCATGAGCGGCTGGTCTACGAGCGCCTGAAGGCGCAGCGCTCTGAAGCCGGCATCGCCACACAGGCGCTTCTGATCCCCGAAATCATCGCGCTGTCCAGTCTTGAAGCGGCGCAGCTTCTGGCCCTGACCGCTGATCTGGCGCAGCTGGGGCTGGTGATTGAGAGCTTTGGCGGCAGCAGCATCATGGTCCGCGAAACACCTGCCATTCTGGGGCAGGTTGATGCACGTGGGCTGATTCGCGATATTCTTGACGAACTGTCCGATCTGGACCAGAGCGCTGCGCTGCAAACACGGCTGAATGCAGTGCTGTCGCGCATGGCCTGTCACGGGTCCGTGCGCGCAGGCCGCGCGCTGCGCGTCGAAGAGATGAATGCATTGTTGCGCGAAATGGAAGCCACGCCGCTCTCGGGCCAATGCAACCATGGGCGGCCGACCTCTGTCACTTTGTCATTGGCTGAGATCGAAAAACTCTTCGGGCGCAGATAGACGACCGGAATTGAAGCCTTGCCCTGCGGCGCTAGCTGGCAATCGACAGAGAGTGACAGGGCAAAAGCATGAAAACCACCGACGCGACGCGGGCCGCAGGACTTGAACGCTTGGCCGCTTTCACACCGCGCATGGGGCGGCATTACACGGCTGGGCGCAATTTCGATCTGGGGCCTGACCGGCACAAGGATGTCTCTGGCCTGTCGCCCTATCTGCGCAGGCGGCTGGTGCTGGAAGAAGAAGCCGCAGAGGCTGCCTTGGCTGCGCATGGGGCGGACGGCGCCGAGAAATTCCTGCAAGAAGTGCTGTGGCGCGGCTATTTCAAAGGCTGGCTTGAGCATCGACCAAGTGTCTGGACCAGCTATCGCGACGGGCTTTGGCGCGATCTGCAGGCGCTGGAACGGGATCGTGGCCAGCGGCGTGAAATAGCGGCCGCTGAAGCAGGACAGACCGGGATCGACTGTTTCGATGCCTGGGCGCAGGAATTGGTGCAGACCGGCTACCTGCACAATCACGCGCGCATGTGGTTTGCCTCGATCTGGATTTTCACATTGGGCTTGCCGTGGCGCTTGGGGGCGGATTTCTTCTATCGGCATTTGCTCGATGGGGATCCCGCCTCGAACACGCTCAGTTGGCGTTGGGTGGCGGGGCTGCACACGCGCGGGAAATTCTACGAGGCGAAGGCGTGGAATATCGCGAAATTCACCGGCCAGCGTTTCGCGCCGCGCGAGCAGGATTTGGCCGTTGTGACCGAAGGGCTGGAAGGGCAAGAGCCCAAGGGCCTGCCCTCGCGCAGCCCGCTGCGTCAGCCGCGCGTGCCAAAGCCAGATGCGCCAAGCCTGTTGCTGATCACGGAAGAAGACTGCTGTCTGGAAGATTTCCAGATCGAGCAGTTGGACCTGCGCGGGGTGATTGCCTTGCGCAGCGCGCATTTGCGCTCACCCGGGTCAGTCGCGGAGCATGTGCTGGCCTTCGAGCACGCGGCGCTCAAGGACGCCGCTGCGCGGATTGGCGTGTCTTGCGAGATCAGGCAGGCCGGGGTTGAACGTGATCTGGCCAAATGGGCCGTTGATCTGGGCGCAGAGCAGATCGTGACGGCTTTCGTGCCGACAGGCCCGTTGCGCGACTGGCTGGATACAGCTGAACCGAGCTTGCAGGCGCAAGGCGTAGACCTTTGTGAATGGCAGCGGGCTTGGGATCAGGCCATATGGCCACATGCGACGGCCGGGTTCTTCAAGGTCAAAAAGGCTATGCCCCGGATTTTGGGGCAGCGCCAACTGGTGTGATGGGGAAAGCGCCCCTTCGGCGCCCACCCGCCCAACCCATGCACCTCAGGGGCGCTGCCTGTGCCCAAGCGGGCACAGGCGGGGCTGTTACAGCAAGCGGCGCGCGATGACCTGCGCCTGAATCTCGCCTGCGCCTTCAAAGATATTGAGGATACGCGCGTCGCAGAGAATACGGCTGATCTGATATTCCAGCGCGAAGCCGTTGCCGCCATGGATCTGCAGCGCATTATCCGCGCAAGACCAAGCCACACGCGCGCCCAGAAGCTTGGCCATGCCCGCTTCCAGATCGCAGCGCCGCTCGGCATCTTTCTCGCGGGCGCTGAAATAGGTCAGCTGACGCGCGATCATGATTTCGACGGCCATCATCGCGAGTTTCGCCGCTACACGCGGGAATTCGATGAGGGATTTGCCGAATTGCTTGCGATCTTCCGCATATTGCATCCCGACTTCCAGCGCATTCTGCGCGACACCTATGGCGCGGGCCGCTGTCTGGATGCGTGCGGATTCAAAGGTCTGCATCAATTGCTTGAAGCCCTGACCCTCGACCCCGCCTAGAAGGTTCTCGCCCTTGACCTTGAAATCGTCGAAATTGACTGTGTATTCCTTCATGCCGCGATAGCCGAGCACCTCGATCTCACCGCCTGACAGCCCCTCATCGACGAAAGGCGTCGCATCTGTGCCGGGCGTCTTTTCGGCCAGGAACATCGACAATCCGCGATAATCCTTGGTGTCGGGGATGGTGCGTGCCAGCACAGTCATGACATGGGTGCGCGCAGCATGAGTGATCCAGGTCTTGTTGCCATTGACCACCCAATCCTCACCGTCCTTGACCGCACGGGTGCGCAGGCTGCCCAGATCAGAGCCGGTATTGGGTTCCGTGAACACGGCCGTTGGCAGGATTTCGCCGCTCGACAGTTTCGGCAGCCACTGTTCTTTCTGCTCTTGCGTGCCGCCGCAAATGATCAGTTCGGCCGCGATTTCGGTGCGTGTGCCAAGGCTGCCCACACCGATATAGCCGCGCGACAGCTCTTCCGAAACCACCACCATCGCAGATTTGGGCATGCCCAGACCGCCGAATTCTTCCGGAATGGTCAGACCGAATACGCCCATTTCGGCCAGCTGGTCGATCACCTCCATCGGGATCAACTCGTCCTTGAGATGCCATTCATGGGCATGGGGCGCGACTTGCTCATCGGAATAGCGGCGGAACTGATCGCGGATCATTTCGAGCTCTTCATCCAGACCCGTCGCCCCGAATGTGGCGCGCCCGTGGTTCGAGCGCATATGCCCCACCAGTGACATACGCGCCGCGTCAGTGTTACCGTCGCGGCGCAACTGGCCGCAAGCCCCGCTGTCCAGATCGGCCGAGATGCCCATATCGGACAGACGTGCGACTTCGCCCTGATTCATCGGGATGCCGCCTGCGATCTGGTTCAGATATTCGCCAAACCCGATTTGCAGGATCAGCTGTTCCATCTCGCCGAAACGGCCCTCTTCGACCAGACGTTCGGCCCAGCCCTGCATCTGGCGCAGACTTTCGACGTAGGTTGCAAGCCAGGCCAGCCCATGCGTGGCATATTGATCGACCTCCAACAGGGTCGCATCGACCTTGCCGCCCGGAGCGATCCGAATGCGCATCGCTTCCAAAGCCTGTTCCAGCGCTTGTTCGACCGGGGGCAGGGCCGCGCGGGTCACAGTCAACAGGTCAGCCATCACTGGGCTGGGCAGGGATTGTCCATCATGCGGCATGGGTCACTCCGTTCTTGCTATCGTTCATTTTGCACTTGCGGCATTACATAGGGCCTCAGGTTAGGCCAAGCAACAAAAATTCACCCGCCTTGGGCTTTCTTTGCATTTATGTCGCAGTGCCCTGGCGTTCTTCCTGGCTGCGGCCCGATGTTCACGCTCTATGCGATCTGTCTTACCCCGAGATCTGTTCGCGCAGAACCGAGCCAGTCATTGATACGAAAAGATAAATTCCCAGAAAGATCAGGAAGGCGAGGGCCGAGTTTTCCAGCTTTCGCGGATATGTCGGCTCATCGGGTGCAATCGGTTCGACTGACAAGGCGAGGTAACGTACCTGGCGACTGACCTCGATCCGGGCGGACTCCATCTGTTGCATGGCCTGTGCGCGCATCATCTCGCGCGTCTGAACTTCGGCTTCCGCCATGATCAACTGACTCTGGGTCCGCGCAAGCGAGACGCCGGAACTGGAATCGCGCGTCATCGAGGCGCGCAGGCTTTCGATCTCGCGGCGTAAAGCGTCTTCACGACGTTCCAGCGGTTGCAGTCGCGCTGGGTTGGGACGCGGGTTCGAGCGCATTTCCTGCAAGCTCAGGCGTGTCTGTGTCAATTCTGCCTCGAGCGCACCGATCTGCTGGGAAATCAACGACAGTTCCACTTCACCAGACATCACTTCCGAGCGCTCTTGCAGATCAACCACAGCAAGCCGTGCCTCGATCAGGCTTCTTTGGGCATCCTCAAGACTTTGCCGCGCTTCGGTCATCTGACTGTCGCGCAAGCGCTGCGTCATCATGTCAACATGCTCTTCGGCGAAGCTGATCAGCGCGCGGGCGAAGCGCTCGCTATCCTCTGGCGTTGTGGCAAGCACTTCCATTCGGATGACGCCTTCAGTCGGGTCATAGCCGATCAGGACATGGCGCTGATATAATCGGAATGTGGCTTCCTCAGTGGCATCGGGGGGCAGTCTGCGCAACAGATCGATTTCGGGGTTCATGAAATGATCCTTGAACCCCTCTTCCAGGTTCAACCGCCGCATGGCGGATCGTGACTGCAGATAACTCTGGACCGAGGCTGCTTCATTTTGCCCGCCTAGACCCATGCCTGCTGCCGAAGGCAACATGCCGCTCAGATCGCCAGGGGCACCGCCATCGGCCTGCTGGATCACGAACTGGCTTTCGGTCGCATACATGGGGGTTGCGATCATGTAGAAATACCATGTCGCGATGAAGGTCGGCAGCGTCACGAAAACCAGCAAACGCGCACCCAGATGCAGCAGCCGTTTGCGCCGCCGTTTCGCGATGTCGCGCTGAACGCGCTGCAGTTCTTTCTCGCGATCTGCAGCGATCCGCGCCATCCGGTCCTTGGCCTCATTGACCGGGCTCTCTGGCTTATTGACAGCGGGAAGCGATTCTTCCACGCGGGCCAGTTCCCGGCTTTCGGCAGGTTGATCCTTATCGACCATGCCCAGCATCGTCGCCCGCGTGAAAGGGTCAATCCCGCGCTCACGCAGCATTAACACAGCCTCATGTGCGGAACTGGGCCGGATACCATGCTTCTGGGCGACCCGCATCGCCATGCGCAACTGACGCGCTGTCAGTCCCTCGCCGCGGATCGCGTCAAGGCTGTTGGCGATAGTGGGCGTGCTCTCGAGTTTCGCAGTGGTGTCTGCGTGGACGGCTTCGCGGGGCCCTGGTTGCGGGTTAGGGGCCGTTTTTTCGGAAGCGTCCCCGGCGCTTATCTGGTTTTGTGTTTCGGCTGCGGGACCCGGCTTTGTGCGTTTGTGTTTGCTGACCGATACCAATGGGGGAGGGTTGGGTGCGACCGGCTGCGGCACCTCTTCGTCGGCAAGCTCTGTCGTGTCCAGATGTTGCGTCTTTTGTGATGCGAGGATCCGTGACAACCCCGATGTCGGGGGCACGTTGTCACCCGGATTTGGTTTTGGGCTGTGCTGCGACCGCGCCGCCGCGTCAGCATCAGGCAAAGGGCGGTCGGCGGCGCGGCGCAGGCGAAAGCGTTGGGGCTTAATCGGTGTAGTCATAGAGTTCCTTGGCTTCCTCGAGCGTGTCGAAGAAAAAAAGCTTTCCGTCATACAGCACAGCCGCAGTATTGCAGAATTTGGACAGGATCTCTACCTGGTGAGAGACGATGACCAGCGTTGATGTCTCGAAACGCTCACGCATCACGGCACCTGCCCGACGATTGAAGGCAACATCGGTGGTGGAGGGCATGCCTTCGTCGATCAGGTACAAATCGAAGCGCATCGCAAGCATCAAAGACAGCGCCAGACGTGCGCGCATGCCCTGACTATATGTGCCAAGCGGCCGTGAGAAATATTCGCCAATATCGCAGAGCCATCGGCAAAATGCTTCGACTTCATCCGGGTCCAATGAATAGAGGGCCGCAATATAGCGCACATTCTCGGTACCGGATTGCTTGTTGTCGAGCCCGCCCATGAATCCGAGCGGGAATGACACACTGCAACGGCGAATGATCTGCCCATCATCAGGCTTTTCCAAGCCAGCCATCATGTTGATGACAGTGGTTTTCCCGGTCCCGTTCTTGGCAAGAATACCAAGGTTCATGCTGGGTTGAATCACGAAACTTGCGTCATCCAGAATGATCTTGCGTTGGGACCCGGTCCAGAATGACTTGCTCACATTCGCGAATTCCAACATGCTTGTGCGCCTCAAAGCCGTGATGCAGAACCGACAGATCCAGGCGATGCTCTCCTGATGCCATACAACCACGTCGGGTCGCCCGACGGCTGCGTATGCCTTTATATAGTTGCACCATTTGACGGCGCAACTGCGCGTAAGGCCACAGCGCGCGAATACTCAAAAGGCTCGCACATATATGCGTCCCTTTCGTCAACATTCCAGTTCTGTTCCGCGACTGAGATATGAACGGAAACAAAGACTGTGCAGATCAACGCCCCCAGTTCCGGTTAGCCCCGCAGTCAAAATGCACGAAGTTGGACCGGGAATAACGCCCGACACCGCCTGCACTGCAGGAAATGGCAGCGCGCGCAATCTGACTTACCGAGCGGGACTGAAGCCTGACATCGGCCGCTTGACCGCGCGTGTGCAGCGAGTTCTGGGCGACATTTCTTGAGCGTGCGCGCAACATGTTGTTTGTTGCAGGTGATCGATAGCCAGACAATAGCATATAGGGCTCGCTCACACGCAGGATGTTATGCGTGGCGGCCAGAAAATCAATCGTCCTGGCGTCGATGTTGTGCACCTGGTGATTGCGCCAGTCTCTGAAGAAGTGGTTCACCTGGCCGAGAGCTTCGGGAATGTAGGCCCCGTCAATCCAGTACACGATGTTTATTTGCTCGCCCGTGCGGCCAGAATACATCTTGATCTGTCGGATATCCCCGGCCCCGCGTGCATAGGCTGTCGCCGCAGGGAAGAATGGTGCAGCGCTCACCGCCGTCGCGGCGAAGGCACCCAGAATAGCGCGCCGCGACATTAACATGTCTGGTTTCTCAAGCATGGTTGACCAGGTCCCTCATCGCTTCGATTCGCCAGAGCACGCCCCGCATATGCTTTGGCCTGCTCTGCATTGTTGTTTTTCCACGGATTACACCATGATCCGCCGTATCTTTGCCACAAGGCACCAGACCGCCCAAGGTCTTTCTGGTGCGCAACCGGTCGCGCGCCGAATTTGAGCGGAAACTCGCCAACTCTTCTGAGACGCGCCGCGCCTTGGCACGCGCGATTCTGCTTCTATTCAATCCTCATCCGTAAAGCTTATGGCAAATGTCTTCACAAAACCTGAAAGCCACAGCCCACATGCCGATCACATGCGCTCGCGATCTTGTGAATGGACGCTTTTCGCGGTATTTTGCTTATATCTCGGGGACATACATATAAGTGAGCTTCTGATGCTGATTTCTTGTCTGCAACATTATCGGGCGCATTTTGGTCGCGTCGTGGTTGCTTTCGCGCTGACCAGTATGGTTGCGCTGGCTTTGCCCTTGAGCGCGCAAACGTTCCCGGCGTTCCGACAAGCGCTTGCTGAGCATGTCGTGGAGAATACGCAAGTCTCGGCCTTTTACCGTCAGACAGACTACGCACCGCTCTGGACGGGTGACGACAGTGCGGCGCGGCGCGAGGCCTTGCTCAATGCCCTTGCACGGGCCAAGGATCATGGCTTGCCTGCCGAGCGGTATGATCTGCCCGGGCTTGTTGCGGCCTTCGAATCCGTTATCAGTGAACGAGATCGCGGGGTGCTTGAAGCGCGCGTAACCAATGTGTTTCTGCAATATGCGCGCGATATGTCCAGCGGAGTGCTTGATCCACGTCGCATAGACCGGACCATCGTGCGTGTCCTGCCGCGCCCGGACCCAGAGGAACTGCTTCAGGCACTGGCCACATCACCGGCGACATCTGTTCTGCGCAATCTAATCCCGGTAGCCCCGGAATACGGGCGTCTGCTGCGCGCCCGGATGCAACTGGAACAGGCGATTGCAGAGGGCGGTTGGGGCCCGCGCGTCCCGGAGGCACGCTTCACACCAGGAACCTCGGGTCCAGAGGTGGTGGCGCTGCGCAATCGACTGATCGCCATGGGGTATCTGGAGCGGTCGGCCACGGCAAGCTATGATCCGGCGCTGCAGATGGCGGTGCTGAATTTCCAAACCAATCACGGCATCGAGCCCGACGGAATCGCAGGCCCCACGACGATTCGGGCACTGAATGTGCCCCCGGAAGAGCGGCTCAAATCGGTCATCGTGGCGATGGAACGCGAACGCTGGCTGAATATTCCGCGCGGGTCACGCCATATCTGGGTCAATCTGACAGATTTCA
>SKSL01000215.1 GCA_007123015.1 Natronohydrobacter sp.
AGCATTGCGAAAAGGGCATGAAGGTTCTCGTCCACGGCCGCATCCACTACAGCAAGTGGACCGACAGCATGGGCAACGACCGCTACGGCTGCGAGATCATCGCCGAGAAGGTCGACTTCCTCAGCCGCCCGAAATCAGCCGAGAGCGAAAACCCCGAGCTCGCCTGTCGCGACGACGAAATCCCGTTCTGAACAGAAGGGGGTCTCCCCCTTCGGGCCCGGCGGGGAAACCCGCCGGGTTTGGGCTGTTCTTGGAAGCGGTCATTCGCGGCATCGGCAGCATGGATGATGTGACCGGCGGCTGTTGGCAGAAAACGGAGTTTGCAAAGTCGAGTGACATCGTCGCTCTTCTCTACATGCCCGGTCCCTAACGGGCGATCGACAAGGTGTTCTGCGTTGCCATGCAGGCTCGCGATTGCACACCCAGTGAGGCAAAGGAAGCCATTGTCGGCCGTGACCCGAACGATGGGGCTCCAGACAATGGGGCTCCAGACATATGTGACACACATGTTGCGTGCTCTTGTCGATTACAGGCACTGAAAGCAGTAAGGAAAATCCGTCTAGAGATCACGCGCCAAAGGCTTGGGAAACAACGCTGCAAACCTCGAGAAAGAAAGAAGCAGAGAATGCCGTGGCCACCGCCGGGTATCCAATGGATCGCGACCGCCAAAGCGACCATTCTGTTTAGAAGACGCTCAGCACGGCATGTCAACGCCGCTTGAACTCCGGAGGTTGTTCAATCCCATGCGACATTTCCACGTCTGAACGACCAGTCCGAACGGTCATTCTCATGCACGAACTCAGAAACAGGAAAGGCGATCGGATTGTACGCCGGATTTAGGTAGCCACTTGGAACAGGAATTAACCGCTTTTTCTATCTGGCACAGGATGAGCTGGGCTCCTGTCGAAACGTTTCGCATAGAATTCACGATACGCCTTTGCAGAGGCGGGCAGATGCTTGCGAACGGCATCGATGTAGGCTTGCTGGTTCGTCCCTTGCATGGCGCGAATGATCTGGTGGTGCTGAAAAATGACCTCGCGCATATGGGCCGGATCATCGTATTTGATGGCCCTGATCGGCTGGACCATGCGGGTGTAATCTTCTATCAGGCGGATCAGCGGTGCATTCTGACAGCACGAATACTGCACATGATGAAACTGCAGGTTCAGGGCAAAGACCTCGCGGTATTCGCCATTCTGCCATGCCGCTTCATGATCATGGGCAATTTGATTCAATTTGTTGACGATATCTGATGAGACGGCCAGCTTCGTCCGCTCGGCCGCTGCCGTTTCCAACACCATGCGAATGTCGTACAGCGCGTCCACTTCGTCGGGCGTGTAGCGGATCACTTCAACGCCCTTGTTGGGCATGTGAACCAGCAGCTTTCGGCTTTCCAGCGCGGAAAACGCGGCCCGCGTTGCGTGGCGGCTGACATTGTAACGCTCCATTATGCGGTCTTCGATCAGCCGCGTTCCGGGCGGATAGACACCGAAAACAATGTCCTCTTCGATCTGTTTCTCAAGCGCGTCTGCCAAGGCCTGACTCCGTCGACATGCCATGTGTTCGACTACTCTAAAACATCGCTCGAAGTTCCGCAACGAAATCATCGCCTAAATTATCGATAATTTAATTGACAAAACCTGACGCGCAGTGATAGCGGTGACAGCTATCAGTCATTTCATGCGGTCAGGGAGGGCCAACGAATGAAGAAGCTACTTGGACTACTGGGGACCACGGCCTTGAGCGCGATGATCGCGACAAGCGCGCTTGCTTTCGACCCGACGCCCGGTCGCCCGTATGACGGCACGACACTGCGGGCGTTGATTGTCACATCCAGCCAGTTTTCGGCGCAGGAAGCCCGCTTTGACCGCTTCACCGAGGCGACAGGGATCACTGTGCAGGCCGATTACGTCCCGTTCCCCAACATGCTTGAAGCGCTGACCGCCGAGATGGTCGGGGGCGCAGGCTATGACCTGGTCACCGTTATGGATGCCTGGGTGCAGTCCATGGATATGCTGCTGCGTCCGATCGATGCGATTGCCGAGCGCCCGGATGTCAACCTTGACAACTTCCCCGGCGTTCACCGCACCCGCGGCTATATAGGCGACGAGCTGCGTGGCCTGCCTGTGCGGGGCCATGTCCAGCTTCTGTTTTACCGCAAGGACTTGCTGGAACAGGCAGGCGTCGATGTGCCGACCACATGGGATGAGGTTGTGACGGCCTCCCAGGCGATCCGCGAGGCAACCGGCACAGCAGGGATTGCGCTGCCCTATGGGCGCAACAATGGCCAGAACCTGATGGTGTGGTACAACCTGCTATGGGGTCATGGTGGGGATGTGTTCAATGATGATGGCAGCCCGGCCTTCAACTCGGACGCAGGCGTCGCTGCGACTGAGCAATACATCGGCTTCCTGCGCGAGCATGGGATTGTCCCTGAGGGTTCGGGTGGCTTTACCGAACAAGACGCGGTCAACAGCTTCAAGCAGGGCAATTCTGCCATGCTGCCGGTCTGGTGGTGGGTGCGCTCGCAACTGATCGACCCGTCGCAATCGGTGGTCGAGGCTGACCAGCTTGGCTATGCTGGCATGCCCATGGTGGCAGGTAGCGCGCCGACCTCTTACGCGAATACATGGATTTATGGGGTCACGGCGGAAAGCCGAAACGCCGATGCTGCGATGGAGTTTCTGGCCTTCGTGACCGATCCGGCGCTCGAGCGCGAGATTCTGCTTGATCCCGAATTGCAGGAAGTGGTCTCAGTCCATCTGTCCAACCTGCGCGACCCTGACGTGAATGCGCGCTGGGGCGGGATGCATCTGGCCGCCGCCGATGCGGCCGAAAGCGCACCGGTGATCCCGTTTGGCGAAAACTGGCCGCGCATCGTGGAAATCCTGGAAACCGCGATGTCCAGCCTTGCTTCGGGCGACTCGACAGATGTGCGCGCCACTCTGGATCGCGCTGCAAGTCAGGTCGCAGCCCTTCGCTAGGCGTTTTCCGGGCGGGCAGTCTTAGCAGGCCGCTGAAAAAGGTTCTTGAGAAGCAATACTCGTCGACCTCGTCGATGCCGGACGCGAACGTTTTCCATCAGTTCGACGAGAGCACGTGAAAAACCCGCCTTTTCTGACACAAGCGTAGCGTCGGCGGACTTTTTCAGCGGCCTGTTAGCGCTGCCCGCCCGTTCTCTTTCCCCTCAAAAGGACCCGCAATGCGTGATCGCGGCCTGCCCTTCGTGCTGATGGCCCCAGCCTTTCTGATCGTGCTGGCCACCACGCTTTACCCGCTCTCTTATTCGCTGATCACGTCGTTTCGCGAATGGCGGCTGACGCGACAGCGCCGTCCGGGCGATTTTGTTGGCATCGACAATTACACCGGCGCCTTCACCAATCACGAGTTTCTCAGTTCGCTCTGGGTGACGACAGTTTTCGTGACCATCAGCGTGGTCGCGACTGTTGTTCTGGCCATGGCGCTGGCGCTTTTGCTGCGCCGCACAGGGCGGTTGCACACTTTTGTGCGGATCATCCTGATCCTGCCCTTTGCCATGAGCCCTGCGCTGATCGGGGTCAGCTTCCGCTTCATGTTCAATCCGGAATTCGGTGTTCTGGCGCAGGGTTTGGGGGCCATCTTTCCGTTTCTGAAAGGTGTCGCATGGCTCGCCGATCCGCGCTTTGCCATGGGAATTCTGATAGTCACCGATGTCTGGCACTGGGTGCCTTACATGACCTTCATGTGCTTGGGCGGCCTGACCGCTGTGCCGCGCGAAACAGAAGAAGCCGCGCGTATTGATGGGGCGTCAGGTTTTCGCATCCTGTGGGAGATCATCCTGCCTCAGATGCGCGGTGTGCTGGTGGTTGTGGCAATCCTGAAAACCATCTTCGCGCTCAAGATGTTTGACCAGGTTGTAACCCTGACCGGGGGCGGCCCAGGAGCATCGACCGAAACACTGGCCTATTTCGTCTTCAAGGTGGGCTTTCACTGGTTCGACATGGGCCAGGCATCCGCCATGGCCTGGATCCTCACCGCCATCATGATGGTGATCTCGATCTGGTATGTCCGCCTGCTGATGAGCGAACGCAAACTGGTGACAGCATGAAAAAGCAGCTATTCTGGTGGGGCGAGCGGGCGCTCCTGGTCTTTGTCGCGGTGGTCGCACTGTTTCCGATCCTGTGGATGTTCCTGACCGCGTTCAAACAGCCCCTAGATGCCTATCGCGTGTCCATCTTCTTCACGCCCACATTCAACAACTTCAAAGCCGTGTTTGACGAGCCGTGGTATCTGGGGCGCATGGTAATGAACAGTGTCATCGTGGCCAGTGTGACTGTGATGATTTCAGTGCCCTGCGCGTCGCTTGCCGCCTATGCATTTTCGCGCTTTCGGATGCGCGGGCGCAAGTTCCTGTTCTTTCTGGTCCTGTCCACGCAGTTCATCCCGGCCGTGGTGATCGTGCTGCCGTTTTTTCTGATGTTCCGGCAACTGGGCCTTCTGGATACGCGACTGGCGCTGATCATCGTCAATCTGGCGATTGTAACGCCCTTTGTGATCTGGATGATCAAGGGCTTTATCGACGCCATCCCGGTCGAGGCGGAAGAGGCCGCCATGGTCGATGGAGCATCCCGCCTGCGCGTGATCCGCGATATCGTCTTGCCCATGGCTGCTCCGGGCATCCTGACCTCATCTATTTTCTGTTTCATCCTGACATGGAACGAATTTCTCTTCGCCCTGATCATCACCCGGCGCGAGGCTGTGACCCTGCCCGTCGGTCTGGTCAATTTCCGCACCGAACGCGGCGATCTTTGGGAATTGATGAGTGCTGCGGGCGTCATGATCACTGTGCCGATCTTCATCATGGCCATCATTATTCAGAAACATTTCACTCGCGGCATGACCGCAGGTGCGGTCAAATAGGAACCCGATATGGCTGAAGTCAGACTGGAAAATGTGGTCAAGCGCTATGGCGGCTTCACAGCCCTGCCCAAACTGGACCTGCATGTGAATGAGGGCGAATTTCTGGTGCTTCTGGGGCCATCGGGCTGCGGCAAGACCACGACCATGCGCCTGATTGCAGGGCTGGAGGAGATCACTGAGGGCGATCTGCTCATCGGCGGCGAGCGCGTGAACGACAAGGAACCCAAGGACCGCGATATCGCGATGGTGTTCCAGAATTACGGGCTTTACCCGCATATGAGCGTGGCGGACAATATCGGCTATCCGCTTAAATTACGCGGTCTGGGCAAGTCCGAGCGGATGGCACAGGTGCGCAAAGTGGCCGAAAAAGTGGAACTGGGCGAGCTGCTGGACCGGCGCCCGTCCGAGCTGTCGGGCGGGCAGCGCCAGCGCGTGGCACTGGCCCGCGCAATCGTGCGCAGGCCACAGTTGTTTCTGATGGACGAGCCGCTTTCCAATCTGGACGCGAAACTGCGCGTGACAATGCGCGCGGAGCTTAAACACATGCATCATGAGATGGGCATAACCACAGTTTATGTCACCCATGACCAGATGGAGGCAATGACACTGGCGTCGCGCATTGTGGTCATGAACAAGGGCCGGATCGTACAACTTGACACGCCCGAGCGCATCTATTCCGAACCCGCTGACCTGTTTGTTGCCGATTTCATCGGCTCACCTTCAATGAACCTGATCCATGGTCAGATCGCAGGCGGGACCTTTACCGCCGAGGGTATTTCCCTGCCCGTAAGCGCGCCTGACCGCGCCAAGGTCGTGCTGGGGATACGGCCAGAGGATTTGCAAATCAGTGACGCCAGCACGGCGCCGATCAAAGCGCCCATCTTCGCACTGGAATTGACCGGTGAGTCAACACTGGTCACGCTGCGAGCGGGTGCAACGCAACTCTGCGCGCGCGGTGCGGCTGATTTCCGCGCCAAGATGGACGATACCTGCGGCCTCGCGCCCCGTCCGGGCGGGCGCATCCATCTTTTTGACCCGGAAAGCGGCCTGCGCCTTCCTTCCTGACGACCAATTAAGGACCAAAACCATGACTCATATCACCCAAGCCCAAGCGGATGCGCGCCATATCAAGCGCAGCGATTATGTGTCCTGCACCGTGGCGTTTATCGATTGCAAAAAGCCCGGCTCGCATCTTAAGGAAAACTATTCGATCATCGGGCCGGGGGTTACATCCTCCTCGGATCAGGTCATCAACCTGCCCGAGGCGCATGGCTTCAATATCGGTGCCGCTGCCATGCCCAACGGCATCACCAACAACCTGCATATCCATTTCACCGCCGAGGTGTTCATGGTCTATCGCGGCGAATGGACCTTCCGCTGGGGCACGAATGGCGAGAATGAAATCGTGGGGCGCGAAGGGGACATCGTGTCCGTCCCGACATGGCTGTTTCGCGGCTTTACCAATACCGGCCCCGATGACGGCTGGCTGTTTACCTGTCTGGGCGGGGACAATACAGGCGGGGTGATCTTCCACCCCGAGATCATCCGCGAGGCTGCCGGTTATGGCCTCTATATCTCTTCCGACAACATGCTGATCGACACATCGCGCGGCGACCCAGTGCCGGCGTCAGAGGATACGATTCAGCCCATGGCGGATGATCAGGTGGCCCGCCTGCGGGTGGTGGCGCCGGATCAGATGATCAAACGCGTCGTCACCAAAGACAGCCGCGATTTCCGCCCTGGCTTCATTGATGCCAGTCTGCCCGGTTGCGGCGCGCACCTCGCCCCGGTGATCGGCGCGGGCCTGACGCAGAACCGCGACCACGCTGCCTCCATCACCAATCCGCATGGGTTTTCGATGGAATGGCTGCGGCTGGGCGCGGGGGCGCATGTGTCGCCCTTCACGCTGGATGAAAAGATGGTGCTGATCGTGCATAAGGGTAGCCTGCGGCTGGTGTTCAATGATGCGTGCGATGTCAGTGTCACGCTGAACCCTTGGGACACATATTCGATCCCCGCGGGTATCCTGCGCCGGATCGAGGCCGCGGGCGATGCGCCGGTCGAGACATTGGTCATCGTGTCAGGCGATCACCGCAAGCGCCCGCAATTCACGACAGAGGTGATTGCGGCGGCGCGTGACACAGGCTGGGCGCTGGATGCAGGCGGGTTTGTCGCCCCCGCTGCAGTTCTACCCCCCTATGCCATGGCGGGGGAATAATGCGCCCGAACCAGATCCAGACCCGCCTGCGCGCAGGTCAGCCCATTTTGAACGGATGGCTTTCAATTGCGTCATCCTACAGTGCCGAGGCCATGGGCCATGCAGGCTTTCACGCGGTCACAGTGGACATGCAGCATGGCATGATCGGCTTCAACGACGCGCTGCATATGTTGCAGGCAATTTCGGCAACGCCTGCGACACCGCTGATGCGCGTCTCAAAACTGGACGGACCCGAAATCATGCGGGCGCTGGATGCGGGCAGCTATGGGATCATCTGCCCGATGATCTCGACCGCCGAGGAAACGGCTGCGCTGGTCTCTGCATGCCGCTATCCGCCCAAAGGCAGCCGCAGTTTCGGCCCTTCGCGCGGGTTACTTTACGGGGGGGCCGATTATGTAGAACACGCCAATGACACGATCATGGCGATTCCGATGATCGAAACGGTCGAAGGGGTCGAGAATATCGATGCCATTCTGGCCGTGGATGGGGTAGACATGATCTATATCGGCCCCAATGACACGGCGCTTGCCTTTGACGGGCAGGTCGTGGGCGCGCGTACGCGGGCTGAAGCCGCTATCGCCCATGTGCTGGCGCGCGCCCGTGTGGCAGGCGTTGCCACCGGTATTTTCTGCGCGGATGGTGCAGATGCGCGGCGCAGGCTGGATCAGGGTTTTGATCTGGTCACGCCGGGCAACGACATGGGGCTTTTGAAAACAGCCGCGGCACAGGCCATTGCGCAAATCAGCGGCGACACTCTCGTGCAACCTCTTGGGGCGGCGGGCAGTGGGTACTAAGGCAGCGCGCTGGGTCCTGGTGCCAGGCACGCTATGCGACGGCTCTGTCTTCGATCCCTTGATGGCGGCACTTGACGTGCCAGAGCTGCAGCGGCTGGTCTTGCCTCAGGACCTGTCCAACATTGAAGGCTGGCGCACGCGGCTCGCGGGAACGGTGAAGCCGGGGGATATCGTTTGCGGCTTTTCGCTTGGGGCGATAGCCGTGGCGCATAGCGCTGATCTTCTGGACGAAGCGCGCGCGCTGGTATTGATCGCGCTCAATCCGGACGCCGATGCCCCTGAAAAGCGCGAAGGGCGCGAGGGGCTGCGCCGGGCTGCGAAGAACGGTGAGATCGAGCATATGTTTCACGCAGCCGCGCCTGCGCTTTTTGCGCGGCCAACACCCGCGCTGATCGAAGCCGTGACCAGGATGGCACAGGCCGAGGCCCGGCACATCGACGCCCAGACGGATTTGGCCCTGTCGCGCCCGGGTGCCCTGCCGGCCCTGTCGCGCGCGCGGCTGCCAGTGGTGTTTGTGACCGGCGCAGATGACAAGCAGGCTCCGCCCAGCCTGGCCACCGAGGCGGCATTGCGAACGCCGCGCGCGGCGCTGAGTGTCCCGCATGGTCTGGGGCATTTTTGTCTGCTGGAAGACCCCGCCTGCATGGCGACGGAGATTGCGAAAGGTTTGCAAGAATTGGGGGTTTCATCATGTTGATCGGCGCAATAGGGGATGATTTCACAGGCTCGGGCGATCTGGCCAATATGCTGGCGCGGGCGGGGTTGCGGGTCGATCTTCTGACCCAAATGCCCGCAGCGGCGCTTGCGACACAGGCCGAGGCCGTGGTCATTGCCCTGAAAACCCGCACCAATCCGATCGCTGATGCCGTCGCGCAATCCCTTGAAGCCATGCGCTGGCTGCGCGCGCAGGGGGCGGAGCGCATCCTGTTCAAATACTGCTCGACCTTTGACTCGACCCGGACCGGCAATATCGGCCCCGTGGCCGAGGCTTTGGCGAAGGAACTGGACGCGCGCCAGGTGCTGTTTGTGCCCAGCTTTCCCGAAACCGGGCGCACAGTCTATCAAGGCCATATGTTCGTGGGTGACAGGCTCCTGTCGGAAAGCCCGCTTGCCCATCACCCGCTGACGCCCATGACCGACCCCGATTTGCGGCGCTGGCTGGGCTATCAGACCGGGGTCAGGGTGGGCGGGCTGCCGCTCTCGGTCCTGCGCGGGCCGGATGCGGGGGCATATCTTGCGGCTCTGGATGCGGCTTTCGTCGTCGCGGATGCCATCGATGACCGTGACATTGACCGGCTTGGGCTGCTGGTGCGCGACGCGCCGCTGGTGACAGGTGGGTCAGCAATCGGCGCGGGTCTGGCGCGAGCGCTGGTGGGGGATCGGGGCAATGCGCAGTCTGGCTGGCAGGGCGTCGGTGGACCGGCAGTTGTGCTCTCGGGCAGTTGTTCGGCCGCGACTCTGGGCCAGATTGCCGCCTATTACGGGCCATTGCGGCAAGTGGCGGTGGCCGAGGTTCTGGACAACCCCGCCTTGCCGGAAGCCCTTGCCGATTGGGCCATACAGGCAGGCAATGCCCCCCTGATCGCGGTGTCGCAACCGCCCGAACAGGTTCTGGCCACCCAGGCGGCTTACGGGCGCGAACGCACTGCCGATGCTATCGACGCGATGTTTGCCCGCCTTGCCAGCGCACTGGTTGCGCGGGGTGTGACGCGGCTTGTCGTGGCAGGGGGCGAGACATCGGGCGCGGTCACCCTGGGGCTGGGGCTGGAGCGCTTGCAGGTCGGCCCCCAGATTGCCCCCGGTGTGCCAGCGCTGGCCTCAGGTGGGCTGCGCCTGGCGCTGAAATCGGGCAATTTCGGCGGGCCGGATTTCTTTGGCCGCGCTGTGGCGATTCTGGGGGACGATCATGCTGGATGACGCGGCGCGCGATCTTTGCGCAAAAGGGGCGGCGCTGGCCGTGCAGGGGCTGGCGCGGGCAGGATCGGGCAATATCTCGGTGCGCGTGGAAGACGGACGCATCCTGATCTCGCCCACGGGCGAGGGTCTGGGCACCATGCACCCAGACGCGCTATCGATCCTTGCGCCCGATGGCCGCCATATCGGCGGTCCTGCACCGTCCAAGGAATGGCCGCTGCATCTGGGTGTATATGCGATGCGCCCGGACGCGGGCGCAGTGGTGCATCTGCACAGCCCGTATGCGACGGCCTGGTCAATGGTCGAAGGGCTGGACCCTGCCAACTGTCTGCCGCCGCTGACGCCCTATTCCGTCATGCGGCTGGGGTGCGTGGCGCTGCTGCCCTTCGCGGTGCCCGGCGACGCAGTGCTGGGCGACTGGGTGTGCGAGCGCGCGGGCGATCATTCGGCCTTTCTGCTGGCCAATCACGGCCCTGTCGTTTCGGCCCGCACGCTCAAGGACGCGGTCTTTGCCGCCGAAGAGCTGGAAGAAACCGCGCGTCTGGCGCTGTTGCTGGCCGCTGTGCCGCATCGTACCCTCAGCGACGCTGATATCACGGCAATCAACGCGCGCTACGGGGATATCTACCGATGAAATTCTACGCTAATACCGGGTTTCTGTTCCCGGACCTGCCCTTTGCCGACCGCATCCGCGCCGCTGCTGCTGCGGGCTTTGACGGGGTCGAATTTCATGACGAAGTCCAGCGCCACGACGCGCCCGCAATCGCTGATCTGCTCGCGGAAACGGGGCTGCAGATGGGTGGTCTGAACATTCGCATGGGCGAGCACGCAGGCTGCGCCGCGCTTGCCGGGCACGAGGCAGCGTTTGTCGCTGACATGAAAGCCGCCCATGCCGCGGCTGAAACCGTCGGCGCACCCGCCATTCACGTCTTGGCTGGACGCGGCCAGACAGATCGCGCCACGTATCTGGCAAACTTGCACCGGGCGCTGGACCTGACCGACCGAATGCTCCTGATTGAACCGATCAGCCGGGGGGCGATGTCTGACTACCATCTGGCCACGCTATCTGACGCGCTGGTCGTTATCGGCCATATTGCAAGCCCGCGTATCCGCGTCATGTTCGACTGGTTTCATATAGCGGCCGCCGAGGGGCAAGCCGCAGCACTTGCTGCCCTGACCATCCATCGTGCGCTTGTCGGCCATGTGCAAGCCGCATCCTATCCAGCGCGAACAGAGCCTGACGCGGACATCATCGCAGCAACAGCCGGAGCTGGCTTTTCGGCGATCGGTTTGGAATACCGCCCGACATTGCCCGAAGCAAAGGCGCTTGCGGCGCTCAAAACCTGACCCCATTGCGATGTGCTGGAGCCAAAAAAGAGGCTGGTGCTTCCTCGAGGATAGCTGTCACATCCGGAATCAACTGCAAGCACAATGTCGGAAAATCCGGCGCGCAGGGCAATTCGATCAATGCCGCAATCGCCTACGCCTTTGACAAGCCATAGACCAAGGGTCGGGGAAACTGTTTTCGGTAGCCCTAGATGACGCATACCGACTATGGAGTCTCAAAGCGAAAAACTGCTCTCAAGTATGTCCGTCACGCGTCATTTGCCGTGCAAGGCGCATGAAGTAAATAAGCAAAAGGCTGCTCCAAGCATATGCTGTGCATGAAATGCCGCACCCCGCCTGACCGTCCGC
This sequence comes from Natronohydrobacter sp., assembly GCA_007123015.1. Lineage (GTDB taxonomy): Bacteria > Pseudomonadota > Alphaproteobacteria > Rhodobacterales > Rhodobacteraceae > Roseinatronobacter. Next base: position 11,521 of record SKSL01000215.1, read on the forward strand.
AATGTGGGGCGGACCAGCCGACTGCCCATGCACGGTCTCAGCTTGGCCGAGTGTCCGGTCTTGATGGATTGATCATGTGCAAGCCCCGCAAGCGGGGCGGGGCTGCTGCGGCTTCGCCCTGAGCCCTTGCCGCACCTGCTCCCTGTCCCAAGGCGCGGCGAAGACTGTCTCGTGCTGAGCCAGTCCTTCGGCCCCCGGGGGCATGGTCGCATGCACGGCCAGGTCTCAGCCCTGCGGGGCTGCATCCCTCTTGCGGCGCGCAGAGCGCGGCGGAGTGGTCGCGAAAGCACGGCAACAGCACCCGCGCCACCTTTCACGGCAAAGCGGCCTTGAGCCTTTCGATCAGGGCATCGAGCGCGTCCAGCCAGAGCGGCTCGACCTGACCGCGCAGCAATTGTGTGGCCATCATGGCACCGGGGTCTTTCGCGCTCTC
>SKSL01000270.1 GCA_007123015.1 Natronohydrobacter sp.
CGCGGATTCTTGCGGTTGAACATGTAGGATTCGTAATCCGCGTCATCCGATCCGGGCCCGAAGCGCTTGAGATTCGCCTCGCCGCCAGCGTGGAACTCGGTTTCTTCGGCTGTAACGCCGCAGCAGGGGCAGGAGAGCAGTAACATTGGTCACTCCGAACCCAGAGGGCGGGGGCGCTGCCCCCGCACCCCCGGGATATTTGGGCAAGAATGAAAGAGGACACTGGTCCGCCTTGCCCGCCTGCGCGGTCTGTCAGTCCGTCGGGACAATGAAAGCAGGCGGGCGCGTGTCAACCAGCGGTCCGGCCAGACCGCCAGAGACCTGCGCCCAGTACAGCCCTGCAATGACAAGCGGCAGGAAGGCGCCGAGGATAAAGGCGAGCACTGGCAGCGGGTTGCGTTGCACGTTCTCGATGATGCGTTGCATGCGACTTGGACGAATATCTTCCATGGTGACTCCTCATTTTTCCACGACGGCAGATTTATGCGTGCGTCAGGGAAAGTCATCATGGGTTTCACGGATTTTTCAGATTTATGATCAGGATGTTGCATCAATGCGCAACCCCGGCTGCGACACTTTCATCAATGAAGCGGCCTTCGCGGAAGCGTGTCATGGAAAATTCGGCGGCCAACGGCCCCGGTTCGCCCTTGGCGATCAGTTCTGCCATGGCCCATCCTGAACCCGGTGTGGCCTTGAACCCACCTGTCCCCCAGCCGCAATTGATGAAACAATTGCCCAGCGGTGTTTTCGAGATGATCGGCGAGCGGTCGCCGGTCATGTCCACGATCCCGCCCCATTGGCGCAGCATCTTCAGGCGCGAGATCATCGGGAAAGTCTCGACCAGCGCGCGCACGGTTTCCTCGATATGGTGCCATGAGCCGCGCTGCGTGTAGTTGTTGAACTGGTCCGCACCGCCTCCGATGACCATCTCGCCCTTGTCGGATTGCGACATGTAGCCGTGCACAGTGTTGGCCATGACCACCACATCCATGCAGGGCTTGATGGGTTCCGACACCAGCGCCTGCAGCGCCACGGATTCGACCGGCAGCCGGAACCCGGCCATATCGGCCAGCGCGCCCGAATGGCCCGCCACCACGATCCCCAGCTTCTTGCAGGCGATGGTCCCCTTGGTCGTGTTGACCGCAGTGACCTGACCGCCCGCGGATTCAACGCCAGTGACGGCGCATTGCTCGATCACATGCATGCCCATATCCGAGCAGGCCCGCGCGTAGCCCCAGGCGACTGCGTCATGGCGCGCGGTCCCGGCACGGTCTTGCCAGAGCGCGCCCAGTACCGGATAGCGCGGACCGTGGATATTGATGATCGGCACAAGGCGCTGGACCTCGGCAGGGCTGATGAAGCGTGTCTTGACCCCCTGCAATGCATTGGCGCGTTCGGTGCGCAGATAGCCACGCTTTTCATGTTCGGTCTGCGCCAGCATCATCACGCCGCGCGGCGAGAACATGATGTTGTAATTCAGATCCTGGCTGAGTGTTTCAAAAAGTGCGCGCGATTTCTCATAGAGCGCAGCAGACGGGTCCTGCAGGTAATTCGAGCGGATGATGGTGGTGTTGCGCCCAGTATTGCCCCCGCCAAGCCAACCTTTCTCGATGATCGCGACATTGGTGATACCGAAGCGTTTGCCCAGATAATAGGCCGTCGCCAGCCCGTGCCCGCCTGCGCCGACAATCACCACGTCATAGGATGTGCGCGGCTCTGGACTGACCCAAGCCTTGTCCCAGCCCTTGTGCTGACGAAAGGCTTCGCGCGCAATCGCGAAAGCGGAATAGCGTTTCATCAGCGGCCAACTCCTTGGTCTGTCGTTGCGCTGGTCTTCGCTTACCCGATGCTTCGATGATTTTCCAGAAGCGGCATCCTGCGCGCGAAAAACGAAATAGGCGTCGGGTGTGACAGGCCGTCGCGTCTTGCAGGATTGTGAGCCATTCCACGGCATTTGCGCTTTTTCCGCCCTTGAAATCAGGCTAAACCCCCGCGCGATGACGGAGGTATCATGACAGGCTGGATCGAGATTGCAGGTTTTTTTCTGATTGCCGCGCTGGTTGTGGTCATTCTTGTGCGGGCAACGCTGCGTGCCCGACAGATGGCAGCAGCAGACGGGACAACGCGGGCCATGTCAGTCTATCGCGACCAGCTTTCCGAGGTCGAGCGCGATCTGGCGCGCGGGGTTCTGAACAAGGAAGAGGCCGAACGCCTGCGGCTTGAAATTTCGCGGCGTATCCTTGATCTGGACCGCGACGACACTGTGCGCCGTGTCGGTGCGGCCGCGCCCCAGCAGATGCGATGGTTTGCTGTTGCCTTGATCCTTGCATCTGTACTCGGAGGAAGCTGGCTTTATTGGTCGGTTGGAGCGCCCGGATATCAGGACATGCCGCTGCTTGATCGTCACGCGCAGGCGGCCGAGGCGCGCGCCAATCGCCCGCGTCAGGCCGAGTTGGAGGCCGAATTCGCCGCCCGTTTTCCAGACCCCAGCCAGTTTCCGGGACGCGATGAACTTGAACCCATGGTCGAGCAATTGCGCGCGGCCATGGTCGCGCGACCAGAGGATGTGACCGGGTTTCAGCTTCTGGCCCAGAACGAGGCCCGGCTGGGCAATCACAAAGCGGCAATCGAGGCACAGCGCCAGGTGATCGCGCTACGCGGTGGACAGGAGGCCCCGGTTTCGGATTTCGCCTATCTGCTGGATCTGATGGTGATCGCGGCGGGCGGATTTGTCTCGCCCGAAGCCGAAGCCGTGATCGAACAGATCCTGCGCCGCGATCCGATGGATGGTGTTGCGCTCTATTATTCCGGCCGGCTTTATGCGCAGACCGGGCGGCCTGATCTGACATTCCGCATCTGGCGGCGCTTGCACGAGGTGAGCGCAGGCGATGATCCCTGGATGGATGAGATCCGTGGCGCGCTGCCCGAATTGTCGCGCATCTCGGGCGAGCCGCGCTTCACTCTGCCACCTCGGCCCGCACCCGCACCCGCAGGCGCACGCGGCCCGAGTGCGGCAGACATCGAGGCCGCAGAAGACCTTAGCCCGGAAGAGCGCGCCGAGATGGTGGCGGGCATGGTGGACGGGATGCTCGCGCGGCTTGCCAATGAGGGCGGGTCGGCACAGGACTGGGCGCAATTGTTGCGGGCGCTGGCCGTTCTGGACCGGCACGAGCAGGCGCAAGATATCCTGCAGGAAGCGCGGACTGTCTTTGCCGCCCGCGCCGAGGATCTGGCCTTGATCAACGACACTGCCGC
>SKSL01000182.1 GCA_007123015.1 Natronohydrobacter sp.
AGGCCAAGGCCAAGGCCAAGGCCAAGGCCAAGGCCAAGGAACTGGCACCACAGGCGGCACGTTATGCGCAATCCCGGTTTCTTGCAGGTGCAAGATCATCGCTGCGCGTTCCTTGTCCAGCAAGCCGCTCATGAAGGTGTCGAAGGCGTCCAGCATCCGGGTATATGCTGCGCGGGCGACGGGTGGTAGGTGATCGCGTCTCATTTGAAGAATCGCCCCGGCCCGTCATCCAAAAATCGAAAAGGGTCAGGCGCAGCCCGTTCTTGCGCACCACGACATAAGCGCGGGCGAAGTGGCCAAAACAGATCGCGGGCGCAAGGTGACCGTCGTGAACTTGAATGTAAGCAGAACCATCGTGACGGAAGATGTCCGCCACCTCCAAGCCAGCAAGCATGGGAAAGCGCTCAGCCCGGGGGCATCACTTCAAGGCTCAACCATGCGCCTTCAGTCTGTCCATTCGCGCTTCTCCATGGTCGTTGAGCAACTCCATGGAATATCAGGATGCTGCCCCCCCAGCCCAAAGTGAATTTTCAGACCTGAGGGTGCAGGACCGCGTCTTGAAGTCAGTTACCGCATCACGATCTGCTGGCAATTGGGTTTCACAGGTCCGGACGGGCTTTCAGTACGCAGTCAGGCCCAACTCAAGAGTGTCGCAGCCATGAACCAGGCTGGTCGGTGGCAAAGCCGGTCAACGGAACGGTGGGGCGTAGAGTAGGCCGCCTTGGGTCCATTGCGCATTCAGCCCACGTGCCAGCCCGATTGGGGTCTGATCGCCAATCGTACTGGAAAACAGCTCGCCATAGTTGCCAACAGCCGCGATAGCCCGCGCGGCCCAGTCATTATCCAGACCGATTTCCAGGCCGAAATCACCTTCACGCCCCAGAAGCCTGCGAATCTCGGGGCTGGTGCTGCTGTTGCGCACTTCGTCCAGATTCGTCGAGGTCACCCCCAATTCTTCCGCAGCAATCAGAGCGAACAAGGTCCAGCGCACGATGTTTGCCCAATGATCATCACCACTGCGTACAACCAGACCAAGGGGTTCTTTTGAGACAACTTCTGACAGGATGACATGCGCGCCGGGATCGACGAAACCGGCCCGGCTCGATGCCAGAGCCGCGATGTCGTCTGTGAAGACTTCGCAGGCATCCTCCTGATATTTCCGTTTGGCCTCGTCACTGTTTTCGACCAAGACGGGTGTGTAAGTCAGTCCGTTGAAGAGGAAATAATCATTCAAATTCCGCTCTGTCGTCGTGTCTTTTTCGATACAGATCGTCGCCCCATCCAGTTCCAGCGCAGAGCTGACCCCGATATCCCGCTTCACCATGAAGCCTTGACCATCGTAATAGTAAGTGGCCGCGAAAGTCAGTCCATCATCGATATCGCGAAGAAAGGTCCAGGTCGTGCTGCGCGCCAGAACATCGACATCACCGGCGGCGAGCGCATCAAAGCGCTCCTGCGCGCTCAAGGGAACGAAATACACAGCGCTGGGGTCATTGAAAATTACGGCGGCGAGCGCACGACAGATCCCCACATCAAAACCGTGCCAGTTCTCATTTGCATCCCGCGATGCGAAGCCTGCCCGGTTTATATGTGATCCGCAATGTACGGCACCACGCTCTGTCACGCGCGCCAAGGTATCACGCGCTTCAAGATGCCCACCGCCGAACAACGTCATGGCAAGTGCGCTGATGAATAGCGGTGTTTTCATCAGGACCTCTCTGCTGGTCGCGTCGCGTCGTTTCGGCGCGCAATGCGCTCGTGCAACGCCCGTTATTTTGGCGTCGAATAGCGCTGATTTCGTGACCGGGGTCAAGTTGTCTTTCCGGGGAAATATCCGAAAACCCGATGATGTGAACAGACATGTGGCCTGCTGACGCTGCGACGGGGCTTCAATCCTTCTGGTCGAAGCAGCGCCCGCTTCTGATGATGAGGTGGTCCAGTCTCTCGCATTCTTCAGGTACCAAGATATCAATTTTCATCAGGTTTCTTCGGTTGTTCCTGCACGCGTGGCCCCAGATTCCACACTACACGACACTGGCGTCATTTGTTGATTTTGGGGGTGGATATGACCGACGAGATGGATTCTGAACACGGACTGTTGCCGTGCAAGAAGTTCGCCCATGACCAGCCGATCTCTCGGCGATTTGCAAAAGACGCCAGCGCCTCATGTGCGCGTCGGCAAGACGCGTCTAGAAACGCTTTGCCTGCTTGTGCTGGGATGATCAGCGCTCGCAAAGTGAACCTGACCCATATCGCAGCGGAGCGCCCCTCTCGCGCCAAAGTTGCATCAACCTGCCGCCGCCTGCAACATTTCTTCCAGCAGGTTCTGATGCCCGATGACTGGAACGTCGGCATTGTGATGGCGCTGATCGACAACCCTCGCGCGACCTGTCCGGCGGTCACTTGGTGGCGCGCTGTCAGCCGCTGCTTCGCGTGCGGGTGTAAAGCACGGCCATGCTGTCATGCAGTGTGATGGGACCGCCCAGATAGTCCGATCCGATGCTTGGCGCGCGCAGGGCAACATGCCATCCACCCCCATCAAGCCCCGGGAGCGGCAGGGCGGTCGGGTCGATGTCGAAGATCGGTTTACCTTCAAGATGGGCGATCATGAAGACCTGCTCACCATCCGGCCCATGGCGCAGGCAACGAAAGGCCACTGTGCCATTGACTGGCGTATGATAATCGAACACATCACCGGGCCCGTGATTGGCGCGCAGCCAAGGCCGCGCAGCGCGAAATTCGCGCAGCTTCAGCATGTAGTCGGTATGGGCGTCACCAAGATTATCCACATATCTGGCGACATTGCAGTAATCATGCATGTCATCCATCCAGGCGCGTGCCACTTGCTTGAGTGCGGTCGCATCATAGGGTGTGGGACCATCGAGCGGCGGGTCCACATCATTGAGCAGCTTGGCCATCACATCCAGATCGTAATCCGTGGCCTCGACCAACGCAGGCAGGATCACGAAGAACCGTCCCAGCATGTCGCGATCAGCAAAGCCCAGATCCTTCAGACGGCGGAAATTGCCCGGTTCCGAATAGGTATAGGCATCGACCTGCCAATTGAGCGAGATCGCTTCCTCGGCGACGACCTTCACCCCATAAACATCATCCTGATTGCGGATGAACCCCCAGGACGCCCGCGCCATGGCGTTCAGGAAATCCATCGGCACACCCGGAAAGGCCACATAGGTCAGCATTTGCGCGGCCGCATGGTCATAGGCCTTGCCCAGGATTTCCATCCGCGTGTCGCCAAGGCGGGTGTTGATATTCAGCTTCGGGTTGATCTGCGTGCCGCGCCGCAATGTGTCGTGATTCGCGCAGCCCGAGATCCAGCTTGCCCCATTGCGCGTGATTTCCTGGATCCGCCAGAATTTCGACAGCCAGAAGGTGTAAAGAAACGGCGTGTTATGCGCGAAAGTCAGCGGACCCCATTGGAACACGTCATCATCGCGCTGGTTTTCGATCACGGCGCGGTAGTCTGAACTCAGCTCCCAATCCTCGTCGGGCCAGGGGCGGCCATCCTCGAAGACAAACCAGGGGCGGAACTCGCGGCCTGCCACATCCTGCACGACATCGGCCATTTCCTGCAAATACTCGTCATCATGGCGCAGCATCTGGGCATCGGCATCCCACCATTTGAAATCCTGCGCGCCATCCACGCGCACACCGTCAGCGCCGAAATTCACCTTGCGGCGCTGCATTTCCAGCAGGATCGCGCGCACCACGGGATTGCGGTAATTCAGGTTCTGGCCGTACATGTTGGGACCGGCGAAATAATGGTGGCTCAACCCGCGCAGGCCCTGATTGTCGCTATGGCCGAAAACCACATCCAGGATCAGCTTCTTCGGCCCCCCCGGAAAATTATGCAGCACAGCGGCCAGATCGACCAGTTCATCGGGGCGGTCGGATTCGAGCAGGGACGGGTTCACTGCCGCCATGCCAGTGATCACCACATCATATCCCCAGTTGGTCGTGTCGGGGCGGCGGATGTCAACGACCACCGAGCTGTCAGTCTCCTCGATCTCGGTCCAGAAATCGGGGCCGGCCTCATAGACTGTCGTCGGCTCGACCGGCAGCAATTGCACTGCATCATAGCCCATGAAGATGCGATCTGCCGGGGACAGCTCAACGCCTTGGCGCACACGCTCGCCGAGTGTGGCGAAATGGCGGGCGAGACCTGCAAGGCTCATGCTCGCTGTCGCGGTCGGGACATGGATCTGAAGGATATTTGTGGGCGGGCCGAATTTGTGAACCGCGCCTTCGGGCAGGGCCGCGTAATAGTCCTTGTCCGCCCGCGCGGCCTGCATCGCATCGACATCGTAAAATTCCGCCGGTGCAAACGGGCCGAAAGGCAGGGATGCCGAGAGCGGGTCGAAAATGCGGTGCCACTGGTTTTCCGCATCGCGCCATGTCAGCGCGTAGAAGCTGCCGACATGGTCGCGGGTGCCCGCGCGCATCCCGTCAATCGCGGCCATGCACCAAGCGTCCAGGCGCGCGACGGGCACGCGGCTGCGCCGGAAGGTCAGGGTCTGGCGCGACCGCGAAAGTGCTGCTTCGCCCATGATATCGAGCACTTCGATGAAAATGTCGTCTTCGGCGACGCGGTGTTCCAGCAGTTCCGGGGCCCAGAACATGACCTCGCAGATCGCGCCCCGGCGATGGGCGCCCAGACGTGTCGCGATCTCGCGCGCCGCGTCGAAGGTGGAAAGCCCAGTTTGCAAGATATCCAACGTCCAGTCGATCAGGGCCTGCGTGGCGTCCGCGTTCTGCGTGACAGTGGCGGTGTCAAGATCTGTGTTGATGGTCGTATCCATCATGGGCCCTCCGGCGTAAGATAGAGGCCGCTCAGCGGCGGCAAGGTCAGGGACAGCGAACAAGGCTGGCCATGGCTGGGGACAGTGTCTGCATGGACGCGGCCCATATTGCCGCCCCCGCCCCCGCCATAGATTTCCGCGTCAGAATTCAGGATCTCGCGCCAGACACCGGGTGCAGGCACGCCCAGACGCCAGTTTTCCTGCGCGACACCGGAAAAGTTGAACACGGCAAGCACGGGCGGCGCGTCTTGTCCGCTATGGCGTAGCCAGGCCAGAACATTCGCCTGCGCCGCATCGCGCTCGATCCATTCGAACCCGTCAGCATGGCAATCGCGGATATGCAGCGCAGGGGTTGTGCGATACAGCATGTTCAGATCGCGCACCAGGCTGCGCAGACCCGCATGGCCGGGGTCGTTCAGCGCGGCCCAGTCAAGCTGCGTGTCGAAATTCCATTCGCCCGGCTGGCCGAATTCCTGTCCCATGAAGATCAGCTTCTTGCCTGGATGCGCCCACATGAAGGCATAATAGGCGCGCAGATTGGCAAGCTTCAAAGCCGGATCGCCCGCCATCTTGCCATAAATCGCACCTTTGCCATGCACCACTTCGTCATGGCTGAGCGACAGGATGAAATTCTCGCTGAACGCATAGCCAAGCCCGTGGCGCATCTTGTCATGGTGCTGCGCGCGGTGCAGCGGGTCCTGCGTCATGTAATCGAGCGTGTCATGCATCCAGCCCATGTTCCACTTGAACCCGAAGCCCAGGCCGCCGTGCTGCACAGGTCGAGAAACACCCGGCCAGGCGGTCGAGTCCTCGGCAATCACCATCGCGCCGGAATCGTCGCCATGGATGGTCGTGTTCAGCTGGCGCAGAAAGTCGATGGCTTCCAGATTTTCGCGCCCGCCATGGCGGTTGGGGATCCATTCGCCATCCTTGCGACTGTAGTCGCGATACAGCATCGAGGCCACTGCATCGACGCGCAGCCCGTCCACATGATGCTCGCGCAGCCAGTAAAGTGCATTGGCGATCAGGAAATTGCGCACCTGCGGCCGCCCGTAATTGTAGATCAGCGTGTGCCAGTCCGGGTGGTAGCCCTCGCGCGGGTCCTGATGTTCATAAAGCGCCGTGCCGTCGAACTGGCCCAGCCCATGGGCATCCGTGGGGAAATGCGCAGGCACCCAGTCAAGGATCAGACCGACCTCTGCCGCGTGGCAGGCCTCGACAAAGGCGCGAAAATCCTCAAGCGTGCCAAATCGGCTGGTCGGCGCGTAAAGCCCCACAGGTTGATAGCCCCAAGACCCATCGAACGGATGCTCTGCGACTGGCAGCACTTCGATATGCGTGAAGCCCATCTCGCGGACGTAAGGCACCAGTGTCGCGGCCAGATCACGGTAGCTCTGCCAAGTGCCATCCGGCCGCCGCTGCCAGCTTCCCAGATGGACTTCATAGATCGAGATCGGCGCGTCGATCTGCTGGCGGCGGCCCCGGTCGCGCATCCAGTCTGCATCCTGCCAGTCATGGCCGTCGAGCGCGCGCACGATCGAGCAATTGTCAGGCCGCAGATCCGCGCCAAGGCCCATCGGGTCGCTTTTGGACAGGGGCAGCCCGCCCCCTGCAGGCGCGATCTCGAATTTGTAGCGCAGACCCGCTGCCAGACCGGGGAGGAACAGCTCCCACACGCCCGTTGTGCCGCGTCTGCGCATCGGGTGACGCCGCCCGTCCCAGTCGTTGAAATCGCCAATCACGGACACGCGTCGCGCTGCGGGGGCCCAGACCGCGAATACAACCCCGTCAGCCCCTTCATGCGTGATCGGTCGTGCGCCAAGCGTGCGCCAAAGCTGCAAATGCGTACCCTCGGAAATCAGGTGCTTGTCCAGCTCACCCAGCACCGGGCCGAACTGGTAGGGGTCTGTAAAACGCCACTCGGCTGCTGCATTTCGCGCCAGAATTGTGTAGCGACCGGGATGCGCGGCCATCAAAGTTTCGAAGACGTCGCTCTGGCCGAGAGGTATCAGGGGCAAGCTGCTGCCGTTCGCATCTTCCAGCGTCACTTGCGTCGCGCCGGGCACAAAGACGCGCACCACACAGCCGCGCGCGGTCGGGTGTGGCCCCAGCACCGAGAACGGATCCTCATGCCTGCCCTCGGTGATCGTCTGCAGGGCCGCAGTCTCAATCCGCTGATCATAGGCGAGCGGCGCAGTCGTCGGGCGGGCCGATTGCTGGCGTGTCATGTCATCTCCATTGCGTTCGCCTCAACAACTCTGGGGCTGTTGATCGCCCTACCTAATGAGCGTCTTGTATGGCAAATGCCTTGCTGGGCCTGCCATCGCAAGAAGCCGTCTGCCAACTTCCGCGCCCAAACACGCTGGATTGTCTGTGGAAAATGGTATCGCCTTCACAGGGTCCAGCCCTTGGGTGCTCATGATCCAGTCTTTTGATCCAGTTGTCGAGCTATGACTGAAACTGGTGTTTTGAGGATTTGAAAGCTGGCGGTGCATCTGGTTGGCTTGTCGTTGCGACACAACCCGCCAACCCAAGAGGACGCACCACCATGAACGAGAGTAACATTGTTGAATTTGCCGGTCGAGATGCGATCTCGGACCCATTGACCGATTCTCTGCGCAAGGGAGTGCGACCAAAGTAGAGTGCAAGTGTCGGCATGCCTATGGTAGCGTTCATGCTCTTCGTAAAGTTACATGCGGTATCCGATCTGAAAAATAACGGCGGAGGCCCTCTGGAAAATTGGGAACGCCAAGCTAGAAAAACCAGCAGAAGACGACGTCCATCAAGATCTGGGAGGAAGCTTGTTGGGGGAGTTGATTCCGTTTGATCAATTGCCTGTCTGGGTTCCGGGCAAGGTGCTTCTGGCGAGCGATGGCCAGAACTGGAAGAACGTCGCGCTGCGGTCTTATCATTATCTCGGGCAGGATGTGGTGGTTCCGGCAATGCGCGATTTCATGCTGGTCAGCTACCAGACCGGCATCACGCCCATGCGGCGACGCTTCGATGGCCGGTGGAAGCGCGAGACGCTTGGACCCGGTGCGACGTCGCTTTTGACGCGGGCGCAACAGGCCTATTGGAACTGGCATGAGCCCATTGATGTGACCCATATCTATCTGTCCGGCGATCTTGTGACGAATGTCGCAAGCGAAATCATGGACTGCGCCGTGAGCGAGGTCACTTTGGAGGACATTCTGCGCGTGGATGATCCGGTCATGGCCAATGCCGCTGCCGCGATCGCATCAGAGGCCCGCACACGCAAGTTGGGTGGCGCGCTCTATGTCGATTCCGTTGCGCGGGCGCTGATCATCCATCTGTTGCGGCAGTATTCTTCTGTACGGCTGCAAGAGACAGGGCGCAGTGGATCCTTGTCCCCGCAGCAGGAGCGCAGGATTTTGGAATTCATCGATACCAATCTTGAGTGCTCCCTTGATCTCAAGCTGCTGGCAGATGCGCTGGACATGATGCCCTGTGTGTTCGCGCGCCAGTTCCGGCGCAGTTTCGGAACGCCGCCCTATGCCTTCGTCAAGGCCCGACGGCTCGAAAAGGCCCGCGATCTGCTGACCCGGACAACCCTGCCCATCAAGATGATCGCAGTCGATTGCGGGTTTTGCGATCAGGCGCATCTGACGCGGATGTTTGCCGCAGAATTCGGGAAAACGCCCGCTGTCTTTCGCCTTGAAGCACAGTGACGCGGCCTGATGGCGCTGCGAGTAGTCGCCTGTGGGGGGGGGGCGCGTCATCTGCGAAAGCGCCGCAGTTTGTGTCGGGATCTTACAAGGCGGGGCACCGAAACGTTCAATCCTGCATCTCGGATGAGTGTTAGAGATAGAAAGTGTCGCGGGCGCAAAACCTGAGGAGGGGGCCTGACGATACCTGTCGCGGTCGCGTGGAGGCGACCGTAACCAATATGGAGGAAATCATGCTTGACGCACATCAGACAGCCGCTTCGGCGGATCGAAAGGCCGTGCCAGCCAGACTGGACGCGCTTGTGATCGGGGCCGGGGTTGCAGGGCTTTACCAGCTTCACCAGCTGCGCGAGATGGGGTTGAAAACCCATGCGTGCGACACAGCCAGCGATGTCGGGGGAACATGGTACTGGAACCGCTACCCCGGTGCCAAGTTCGACAGCGAAGCTTATATCTACCAGTATCTCTTCGACGAGCAGCTCTACAAGGGCTGGACCTGGAGCGAGCGCTTTCCCGGCCAGCCGGAAATCGAGCGCTGGTTGCATTACATCGCTGACACGCTCGATCTGCGGCGCGATATTTCCTTTTCGACCAAGGTCGTCAAAGCGGTTTTCAATGACGCGACAGGGCGCTGGACGGTCGAAACAGATCAGGGCGACGTGATTGACACCCAGTTCCTGATCGGCTGCACCGGGATGCTGTCGGCCCCGCTGGAAGATCGTTTTCCGGGTCAGTCAAGCTTTCGCGGCGAAATCGTCCATACGGGCCGCTATCCCAAGGGCGGGCTTTCACTGGACGGCAAACGCGTCGCCGTCATCGGCACTGGTGCGACGGGGATTCAGGTCATCCAGACCATCGCGCCCGACGTCGCACATCTGACCGTTTTCGTACGCACTCCGCAATATGTCCTGCCGATGAAGAACCCCAAATACGGCCCTGACGAGGCGCGCTGGTACAAGGGCCGTTTCGACGAGCTGAAGGCCAATATTCCGCACACCTTCACGGGGTTTGAATATGATTTTGAGAACACATGGGCTGAGCTGACCCCCGAGCAGCGCCGTTCTGTGCTGGAAGAGATCCATGCCGATGGCTCGCTGAAGCTATGGCTCGCGTCCTTCGCGGAAATGTTCTTCGATGAAGATGTCAGCGAGGAAATCTCGGAATTCGTGCGCGAGAAGATGCGCGCGCGGCTCAAGGATCCCTATCTGATCGACATTCTTGTGCCGAAGACGGGCGATTACGGGTTCGGCACCCATCGCGTGCCGCTCGAAACCGGATATCTCGAAACCTATCTGCGCGACAATGTCGAAGCCGTCAGCGTGCGCGACAACCCGATCACCGAGATCGTGCCTGAAGGTGTGAAGCTGCGCGATGGCACGGTATATGCGGTCGATACAATTATCATGGCCGTGGGGTTCGACGCAGGCTCCGGCGCGCTGGCGCGGATCGATATCACCGGGCGCGAGGGCATGAAGCTGGCCGAAGAATGGCGCAAGGACATCCGCACGACGCTTGGGCTGATGAAATTCGGCTTCCCGAACCTGTTCATGACCGGCGCCCCGCTCGCGCCCTCGGCGGCCCTGTGCAACATGACCACCTGTCTGCAACAACAGACTGAATGGATCGCGCGCTGCATCCAGGACATGCGCGACAGCGGCAAGGATGTTATCGAGCCCACAGAGGCGGGCGAGGATGAATGGGTCCGCCATCATGACGAGACGGCCAATGCCACACTGATCGCCAAGACAGAGTCGTGGTATACAGGCTCGAACGTGCCGGGCAAACCGCGCCGGGTCCTGTCCTATACGGGCGGTGTCGGGACGTATCGCAAGAAATGCGACGAGATTGCAGCCGACGGCTATCCGCTTTTTGCCATGTCGAAAGTCGCCGCGCCGCAAGACGCCTGAGCGACAGGACATGACGACGGCCTGCCGCGCTTCATGCGGGGCAGGTCACAAGCTCAGATCATGGAGGAAAGAATGAGCCATATATTCAATGCAGACCACCTGCTGGAAAAAGTCGTGACATCGCAGCCGCGCGTCCCCGGTGTCGTCGCAATGGTCACGGACCGCGAGCAGAACATCTATGAAGGCGCAGCCGGGCTACGCCGGATTGATGGCGATGCAGCAATCACCACCACGGACGCTTTCGCGATCTTCTCCACGACCAAGGCGATCACGGCGACTGCAGCGCTGCAGCTTGTCGAGGAGGGCAAGCTCGATCTCGATGCGCCCGCCAGTGACTATGCGCCCGATATCGGCACACTGAAGGTCATTGACGGTTTCGACGCGGCGGGCGAACCGATCCTGCGCGCCCCGAAACGTCCGGTGACCACCAAGCACCTGCTCTTGCATACCGGGGGCTTTGGATATGACTTCTTCAGCGAAACTTATAACCGGCTGGCGCAGGAAAAAGGTCAACCGAGCGTCATCACGGCCTCGAAAGCCTCGATCATGACGCCCCTGCAGTTCGATCCCGGCGACAGGTGGGAATATGGAACCAATATCGACTGGGCCGGGCAGGTGGTCGAAGCGATCACCGGCAAACGGCTGGGCGAGGTGTTCCAGACACGCATTTTCGACCCTCTGGGGATCGAGGACATGACCTTCGAGCTGCATGATGGCTTGCGCAAGCGGCTGGCGGGCATGCATGCGCGCGGCGCGGACGGATCGCTGTCGCCGATGGATTTCGAGCTGCCGGACAAGCCCGAAATCCATATGGGGGGGCATGGCCTCTATGGCACGGTCGGGGACTACATGAAGTTCATTCGTATGTGGCTGAACGACGGGATGGGGCCGAACGGGCGCGTCCTGAAACCCGAAACGGTGGCCATGGCTGCGAAAAACCATCTCGGCGAGAAAAAGATCGGGATGCTCCCGGGCGTGATCCCGTCGCTGTCGAATGACGCCGAGTTCTTTCCTGGCCTGTCCAAGTCATGGTCCTACAGCTTCATGGTGAATGACGATACAGCGCCAACCGGGCGGCCCGCAGGTGCGCTGGGCTGGGCAGGGCTGGCGAACCTGTTCTACTGGATCGACCGCGCCAATGGCTATGGGGGCTTCTGGGCAACCCAGATCCTGCCTTTCGGAGACCCTGTTTCCTTTGCCGGATACATGGAATTCGAGAGTAGCTTCTATAAAAGCTTGAAAGCGACAGAGGCGGCTTGATTGGAAGATCGGCCGCCGGATGATACGGTGGCCGAACCTTCGCGATCGTGCTCTCACTTCTACTGCACGTCTATGCGCTCCATGAGCGCTGCGCGGTTGCCGAGTTGCCGGCATGGCCAAGCAGAACCCACATGAACGTCACCCGGAAACGGCGGGTGACCACGGCGAGCATTATGACATTTATATCGCGCGATCCCAGCTTCCAATTCGTCCGGTCCAGGGCCAGCAGTGTGGGGCCGGTCAGGTTCAGCATCCGCATGATCAGTCGTGCGGCG